>WQXE01000011.1 GCA_009784995.1 Treponema sp.
AATAATAAGATATGTCAAATAAAATCATAATATGAATGAAAAATATAAAAACAAACTGGAAAGTTTGGCAAAACAGAAAAAATTTATTATTGGTGATACTGCTTCAGGTAGTATAAAAATCGACGAAAAAGCGGCAGAAGCGCTTTTAGAAAGCGATTGGCTGGAAAAATACCCGACCGCTGTTTGTATTGATTTGCCAAAAGCGGCAGGTTTGTATTTATCTTCTGCCGGTTCAAATGAAAATGAAAAAATTAACACAGCTTTTACGATGGCAAGAGTTAATTACATGGGAACAGACGGCGTTCGAGGTAAAGTAGTAACAAAAACAAACGAAAACTTTATAGCGGACTTACTCAAAGATAACGCTTTTACGCCGGATTTAGTGGAAATTACTTCTTTTTCGTTCGCGAAAATTCTTTTGGATAATAAAATTGTAAATCCCGGTGATACCGCTGTAATCGGCAATGACGGACGTGATTTAGCGTACGACTGGATTTTAAATAATAGCGTCCGCGGCGGATTCGCGAAAGCGGGGTTAAATGTTCTTGATTTGGGTGTAGTTCCAACCGCGGTTATCCCGTGGAAAAATTTACAGCTTGGGCATCGCGCGGGCGCCTGTCTTACAGCTTCGCATAATCCTTCGAATCAAAACGGAATTAAATTTTTTATTGACGGAAAAAAGTTAATTCCTGACGGAGAGCTTGGCGATTATGTTTTGTCCGCTTATATGTACAATTATTGCTGTATCGAAAAACTTCCGCAAAACGCGAGTGGTAAAATTTCTGAACTTGATGTTGAGGAAGAAAGCATAAATTGGATGTTAGGATCTTGCGGTGTCGAAAAGTGCAAGCCGGAATTTGACGGTTTAACGATAGTCTTTGACTCGGCAAACGGCGCGACCGATGTTATCGGCAGAAAAGTTTTTGAAAGACTTGGCGTAAAGTACATAAGTGTCAACGCTCAATGCACAGGTGATAATATTAACCGCGGCGTTGGAGTTGCCGAAATCGAAGGAACGGAATTTTATTCGGGCAAAGAATACGACAAACACATACCAACTGTAAAAAAAGTTTTTGATGAAGGCAGAAAATCACCCGAAGGTACTGTTTACGGGATTGCCCTTGACGGCGACGGCGACAGGGGATTTGTACTTTATTACAGTAAAAAAGATGATGATATTCATGTTTTGGACGGCGATAAATGCGGATATATTTTAGCGGAATGTCTTTTACCTTATTATACAGAATCCGGTGATAAACCAAGTGACTATTGGTTTTTATCGACCATCGAATCTGACATTATGACTTCTTCAGCGGCGGCTAAAAACCTGGGATTCAATACACGCATTGTATCGGTTGGTGACAAATGGATAGGTAATTTTAAAGATGGAAAAGTGCTAGTCGGGCTTGAAATTTCCGGGCATCTTATTTGCCCGATAGAAGTGGAAGATCCCAAAGGTGAAACAAAAATATTACTTTCTGGTGTTGGGCTTTTAACAGGGCTTTGGTCGATTTGGGCAATTAAAAAATTGGCGCTTACCGAAGAAAAAATAATCGAGCCGTTCGAACCCGGTTTTTCCAAAACATATTATGTATTTTTTGTTGACAAAAACCGCCATTAC
The DNA here is from genome assembly GCA_009784995.1 of Treponema sp. Taxonomy (GTDB): domain Bacteria; phylum Spirochaetota; class Spirochaetia; order Treponematales; family Breznakiellaceae; genus WQXQ01. The sequence continues at coordinate 1,622 of WQXE01000011.1, forward strand.
CGCGGCAGCGCTATATGGAATAAAGACAAGGAACTTGTCGAAAACGCTGTAAATAGCGCGGCAGCTGCCGGCAAACTTCCAAAAAATACTGTAATCAAGTACGAAGACAAAGAGGATTTAAATGTCTTGTACATGAATATCATGGAAGGCGATAAACTTTTAGGCGTACTTTTTATGCGAAACTCCGGAACCGAAGATAAAAACGCTACCTATGTAAAAGGCGAAAAACAATACGAAGAAGTTTTGTGCGAAATTGGTTTACAAGTTCAAAAAACGCACACAGCCGAAATGAAAAACGAAAACCGCGTAGAATTCCAGTACGAACAGGCAATCATAAAAAACCTTGATACAAATAGCGGCAAAACTACCATTGATAATGTACTGTCGCAGCTTGAAAACGTAAGTGAATCGGATCTATTCAGTGTGGTTTACGGTCTTAAAAAAGAAGGCCGTGTAAGTGTCCTGGATAGGGAAATTACAAGAGTATAAAAAAAAGGCTGTCGATTGACAGCCTTTTTTATGAGCTAAGGTTAACCCTTAACAGCGCCGGCGGATACACCCTTGGTGATCTGCTTTCTAAAGATGACATAGAATACAATCATTGGCATCATACCCGTAACAAGGGCGGCAAACAGTTTGCCGTAGTCTGTCGATAAAGGACCCGCGAACATTGTCATTCCCAATGGAACAGATTTTAAACTGTCCGCGGCGACAAGAACGTTGATGAGCATAAATTCGTTCCAGGTTCCCGTAGTTGTTAAAATCGCGACTGTCGTCGCAACAGGGGCTGCCATAGGAAGAATTATTTTCCAGAAAATACCCAGGTATTTAGCGCCATCCATACGGGCTGATTCAATAATTTCATTGTGAATACCTTTTATATATTCAGTCGCGAGATAAACACCCAATGGAAGACCTATACCAATGTAGGGAATAAGTACGCCTAATCTTGTGTTATATAAACCCACTGTTCTTATTAATAAGAACAAAGGTACCATTATACATTGCAAAGTAATAAGAATACCAATTATAAAACTGCCATGAAGTATAGGTGTATACTTGTTTGGAAGTTTAGCGAACGCGAAACCTGTCATAAAACTGAGAACTATAATCGCGATTACCGTAATACTTGTATAAAAAATACTGTTAAATGTTAGTAAAACAAAGTTGGCGTCCTGCCATGATGAAGGATAATTCGCGAAATGCAGGCGTTTTGGAAGAGCTGTTTTGCTGTAATTCATAAATTTGCCTTCAGTTAAATCTGAAGCGGGTATGTTTTGATTTAACATAACTCTGTTATTATCTCTTCTTATTGGATGTTCTCTTAATGTATTTCCATCAGCGTCAGTAACTATTAAATATTCGCCTGAACGCATATACTCAGGGGTTGTTTTTAATGAACTCATCATTACCCAAAAAATCGGATAAATGGCAAGAATTGTAAAAAGTACAACTACAAAATACATTATTATCAAAGAAAATATATTTGCTTTTCGAATGTCGCTGCTCATGTGACCCATATTAATCTCCTGTAGAAAAACGTTTTTCTATAAATCTGGTTATTCCAATTAGAATAAAACAGATAACAACCATTATTGTTGATATGGCATTTGCCACAGGGTAATTCGGCGCTCCGCGGAATGCTTTTAAGTACATGTATATAGAAAGTACGCTTGTTGTGTGAGCGGGTCTGCCTTCCGTCATTACGAAGATTAGGTCGAATGATTTTAATGAACCCGAAATCGCTAGAATCGCGCAGGTAACAATAACACCTGAAAGAGCTGGTAAAATTATATATCTAAGGGTTTGCGCTTCGCTTGCCCCGTCTATTTTCGATGCTTCTATAACTGATACGTCGATTTTCTGCAAGTTAGCGAGGAAAATCAACATATAAATACCGGTGTACATCCAGAGAATTACGGCAAGAACCGCGTATAAATCCGAACCACTTGGAATATACATGGCTTCCGGATTAAATTGTCTTTGGATTTCCAGTAAAACACTTTGTGATCCTAAAAAGAAATTTTTAAATAAGATACCGATTATTACGGCGGATATTACATTTGGTATGTAAATCATTGCCTGGAAAAAATCTGTTCCTTTAATAAGCCCTCGTGAAAGAATGTAGGCAAGGAAAAATCCTAATGGAATTTGCCCGAATACTGAAATTAATACTATTAATATATTGTTTCTTAGAGCCAGATAAAAAAGATCGTCGGTAAGAACTTCTCTGTACGCGCGAATGCCGCCCAACCCGTGGTTTTCTGAATTAAACATACTAACATTGGTTAATCTTCTAATTTCAGCGTCAAGGCTTTGTACCATTTCGACAGCGTTATCACGTTCGGCTTGGGTGAGGTTTTGGTCCCATTGAGCGTAAACATATCCACCCTGTATTTCCCTTAAACGATCAGCTTCGGCTCTGTTCGCGATTGATGTAGTTGAATTAGGATAAGTCGAAAAGCTTAAAGCGATGGAAGATAATACAGGGAATGCCATGACAAACAAATAGATTGCCAAGGCAGGTATTACAAGTATTAAATAAGATACATTTTCCTCTTTGGTTTTTGTAAATTCATTATTCATTCTTATAACTCCTGCCTTGTAATCATTTTTATAGAAGTTGTTCAGAAAACTATGTTTCCGAACAACCCTATTAAACTAGAAACTAACGACTTTTCCATGTATCAAACGCGTTCTGAGTATCAGCAGCTACCTGAGCGGCTGTTCTTGTTCCAAGCGCGAGCTGAATAAGACCGTTGTTAATTGGTTCGAAAACGTCTGAATGGAATACAGCGTCAATAACAACAGTAGCTATATCAAATTCTCTTCCGATATTTCCAACAGCGATGCTTAATGGTTGAAGATCCATTGAACCGAAATCAAGGTCAGTTCTGGAAGGAGTAGGTGTTCCGCCATTTTCTGTTCTGTTTGTTGAAACTTCTTTTCCAAGTAACCATTTTACCAATTCCCATGCTGCCGCTTCTTTCGCGGAACCTGAAGGAATTGAAGCTGCCATAGCGTAACCAACGCCAACAACACTGGAGTTTGATCTGTTCATTTTTGCTTCCGCGATGTCAGGGAATACGCTGATTCTGATATTTTGCTGTCTGTCGCGATTGATTACCTGTAATAAATCGCCTACGCGCCAGTCACCGTCAATATAGTACGCGCCTCTGTTTCCAGCGAACATACCAGGACCGTCACCGTAACCAACACCAACTGCTTCTCTGCTGATAACGCCGTCAGCGTATAATCTGCGGATAAAATCAAGTGCTGCGACAAAGTCAGGATCTGTAAATTTCGCTGAGCCATTATGAATTCTTTCGTGCCAGTTTTCGCCGCAGAAACGTCCAGCGATCATTGAGAAAAGACAACTCTGCATTACCCATGTGCTTTCAGCGGGGATTAATATTGTTTGATATCCCGCGTTTCTCAGTATAGGTACTTGCGCTACTAATTCAGCGTAATTTCTTGCCGGCTGGAGTCCAACTTCGTTTAATACTTCCATGTTGATATAAAAAGCGTGAGTATTTGTAACGCCTTGTGGAATCATAGCCATATAGCCGGAATTCTGCTGTGATGGATCCATTGTCATGGGGAGATAAAAGTTTCTAAGTCCGTCTCTCGCGATAAAAGGACCGAGATCTTTTAAAAGTCTTCCTTCATGAAGATAATCAGATCTTCCTGATGGCCAAACATACATTACTTCCGGAAGGTCTCCGGCTGCCGCGTATGTTCTCATTTTGTCATGGTAAGCGTCGTCAAAGAGGTTTTCTCTAACAATTCTTACATTAGGGTTATTTCTTTCAAAAGTGGTAAACCATTCATTTGTGTCCCTAACTTCGGTTGGGTTTGACGCGTCCAAATAGAATAGAACCCTAACAGTTTCACGATTATCTGGACAGCCGGTAAATAATACGGCGCTGATAATCAATAGTGCGAGTACTGTAAATACAGCTCTGAATTTCATTTTTTCCTCCTAAAATGATTTTATTTCTTCTTTGGTTATTCTATTCCCTTTTTAAATTAATGTCAAATACAATTTGGTTAATTTCAATAAAATAACTAAATCTTAACAAAATGTAATAAATTACCAAATATCGTAATATTATACAATACATTGATATTCTTGTTTTCTCGTATAGGCTCGACTGTTTTTTGTAATTATGATATAATATTGGATAATGAGTAAGTCAAAAACCTTTTTAGTCGATCAAAAAGTGGTATACCCAAGCCAGGGAGTTGGGGTTATTCAGTCAATTATTCAAAAAAAGTTTAAAGATTCTAAAATCCCCTATTATGTGATTTATCTTGAAGTGACAGACATGACAATAATGGTCCCGGTTGATAAAGCGATAGGGCTTGGAATCCGGCCGACAGTTTCAAAGGACGAAGCGATGAAGGCTATGGAACTAATTGGCGAAGACTATGAACCTATTCCTTCGGACTGGAAGATGCGTTATCAGATGAACCTTGATCTTTTAAAAAAGGGAAGTATCAGGGATATCGCGAGTATTGTCCGTTCTTTATATCACCGCAGTAAAGTAAAGGAACTGCCTATTTTGGAACGTAAACTTTACGATTCGGCATTGAAACTTTTAGAAGATGAAATGTCAATTTCGCTGCGTAAATCCAAAGATGAAGTCCAGAATATGATTTTTTCCCGCCTGGAAATTGAATAGCGGTCTGTTATGTGCAACGATCGGGTAGCTGCTGTTATTCTTGCCGGCGGATCTTCTGCGCGTATGAATGGTATAAAAAAAGAATATTTTAAACTAAAAAACGGCGTTACAGTTTTACAAACAGCCGTTTCCGCTTTTATTTCTGTTCAATCTATTCAAACTATTGTAATTGTTACCGCGGAAAATTCGAGCGATGACGCGCGTTACGCGATAGCGCCGGATTTTTTAAACGCGCGAAAGCCGGAAATAATTTTTGTTACAGGCGGAAATACACGCCGCGCTTCTGTATATAACGCGCTTTTGGCGCTTTCGCGGCATACGAAAGAAATAAGTTATGTATTAATTCACGACGGCGCGAGACCGTGGGTTAGTCCGTTATTAATAGAAAATATTATAACTGCTGTTAAACGATACGACGCTGTAATACCGCTTCTTATGTTGACAGATACCCCTAAGGAAATAGATAGCAAAGAACAAAGAACAAAGATCAAAGAACAAAGAGCAGAGAATAAAGAACAAAGATCAAAGAGCAAAGAGCAAATAGAAAACAATGAACAAGTCTGGTTTATTAATAAACATCTTAAACGCGCGAATACTGGAGTCGCGCAGACACCTCAGGCGTTTAAGTTCGCGGATATTTTTACAGCTCACGAAAAAGCCGCCGAATGCGCGAAAAACGGTGAAGATTTTACCGATGACGCGGAAATCTGGAGTAAATTTTGTGGAAAGGTTGCCGCCATCCCCGGCGAAACCGAAAACCGTAAGATAACGTATAGAGAGGATCTAATTTGAAAAAAATTCACACGGAGGCACAGAGAACACGGAGGACACGGAAAAATGAAGAATTAAGGTTTAGAAATATAATCTCCTTTTTTTTCTCTCCGTGCCTTTGTGCTCCCCGTGTCTCCGTGAGAAAAATTTCTAGATCAATTTTAACACTATTTATCCTTTGTTTTTTAATCTCTTGTATTCCCGGTATTTCAAATGAAGCGCCTGCCACTGTTACATTAACTGGCGCGCTGCCGACGGCGATTTTGCAAACAGGCGAACATCCGCTTTGGTTTGTATTAACAGATAACGGACCTGTTCACATTAATTCACTTGACGATTTATTTTTTGATGAATCTTATTCTAACACTTTAATTCCCTGGACTTACGCGTTACATATTCGATTTTTACAGGAAACAAATGACAGTATTGTAATGGCGGTTAACCGTGACGGTTTTTTAAAAATAAGTCCAAATACAGCGAGGATCCAAGGGAGACCCGCGTCTAATTTAATACTGTATCATTTTCCAGGAGGACAATATTTTAAACCATATACAATTGGCGGTTTTGTTTTATATGATAATAATCCGACAGTGCTTTTGTATTTGGATAACCGCTTTATGGATGTTACATCTCCTTTTCCTCAATCCAGAAAATGGACATTTAACATGAATTCAAATATAACTTTTCCTGTTAGAATCCCCGCGTTACAGCCGTTTTTTGACGACGAAGGCTGGGAAGTTGATACTCTTAGAATTGGCAGTGACGGACTTTTTTATTACAGAACTGTAAGAAGAAACGGAACAAGACCTGAAATTAAAATGTATAGAACAGCCGATCTAACACAGGCGGGCTCGGAAATTCCTGCCGATGTTTTTTTTAATTCGGCTCCGCGTCAAAATGTTGTTTTACATCCATCACTTCCATTATTGCCCGAAGGGTTTTTTTACACAATGACAGCTTTTGTAGGAGACAGTCTTTTTGCCGCCTGGGAAGAGCAGGTAGATTTTAACATCGGCGCCGCCGGTTTCATGCTAATAAAAAGATAAGAAATAATAATCAGCGTTAATCCGTGGACATTCTTATTAATTTTATTTATTATTGAATACATGGAAAAAGTTAAAATATTGATCCCTAAAGGCAGAATTTACGATAATATCAGCCGTCTTTTTGCTGAAGCCGGATTTCCCATTTCTTTGGCTGACAGAACATATCGCCCCGCGATTGGCGCTTCATGGCTGGATGCCAAAATAATGAAACCGCAAAATGTCGGAGAGCTTTTGGAAATTGGCAGCCATGACGCGGGATTTACAGGAATCGACTGGATTAAAGAAAACGGTTCTGATGTAGAAGAAATACTCGATCTAGGTTTTGACAAAGTGCGTATTGTCGCCGCGGTTCCTCAAGAGTATGACGAAGAAAAACTACGTTCAAAAAAACTGGTAGTCGCGACAGAGTATGTAAATATCGCGGAAAGCTGGCTTAAATCTTCGGGTTTTAATTATAGAATTCTACGCACGTACGGGGCGACAGAAGTTTTTCCGCCGGATGACGCCGACATGATCATCGACAATACTTCTTCCGGGCAAACATTAAAAGATAACGGTCTTAAAATAATCGGAACATTGCTTGAATCGTCCACGCGTTTTGTCGCGTCTAAAGCCGCTTTGGCTAATGCCGAGAAAAAAAGCCGCATAGAAGAACTTGCCATGTTATTCCGCGCGGTATTAGACGGACGTGATCGCGTAATGCTGGAAATGAACATTCCCAAAGAGCAGTTTGAATCATTGGCAAGTTTGCCCGCCATGCGAAGCCCCACTGTAGCGACGCTTTACGGCGACGCGGGTTACGCTGTAAAAATCGCTGTCAAGAAAAATGAAGTCCCCGAAATGATTCCAAAACTTAAAAAACTTGGCGCGCTTGATATTGTGGAATATGATTTACGCAAAGTAGTGCAATAGCTTGTTAAACGGAGGAAGACGTGGAAAGAACAGCAGAAGTTGAAAGAAAAACTAAAGAAACAGAAATTTTTATTAAATTAAACATTGACGGTAAAGGGGAGGCTAAACTTGATTACCCTGTTGGTTTTATGTCTCACATGCTTAACACATTTGCGCGTCACGGTCTTTTTGATATAGAAATAAAAGCCAAAGGCGACCTTGAAGTTGATCAGCACCACCTTGTGGAAGATACAGGAATCGTTCTCGGACAATGTTTCACCAAAGCGTTAGGTGACAAAAGAGGCATCAGGCGTAACGGAAGCTGCGCCTTCCCGATGGATGAATGTCTTGCCCGTGCCAGTGTAGATATTTCAGGCAGACCATTTTTATTTTTTGACGGACAGCTTTCCTGCGCGCCTCTTTTATCGACTCCCGAAAACGGAATAAAAAGCGATTTTCAGACAGATGTAATAGAAGACTTCTGGCAAGGTTTTGTATCCGCCGCGGGGTGCAATCTGCATTTGGAAATTATCCGCGGCAGAAGTGACCATCACAAAATAGAAGCGCTTTTTAAAGCGGCGGCAAGAGCTTTGCGTACTGCCTGCGAAATTGACAGCCGCGCGAGTGATTCAATCCCTTCTACAAAAGGCTCGCTTTCCGGAGTTGATGCGCAAGGTGTGTATGTATGAGTTTTAAAAGAATAATTCCCTGTTTAGATGTTGATGACGGCAGAGTAGTCAAAGGTGTAAAGTTTGAAGGCATCAAAGATGTAGGCGATCCTGTTGAACTCGCGAAAAAATACTGCGCGGACGGCGCGGACGAACTTGCTTTTTTAGACATTGGCGCAACCGCCAAAAGCCGCGCTACACTATTTGACGTAATTAAAAAAGTCGCCGCGGAAATTTCTATTCCATTGTGCATAGGCGGCGGCATTCGTACAATCGATGACATGCGCGAAGCGATAAACTGCGGCGCATCAAAAGTGTCTGTTTGCTCATCCGCGCTTGCTCGTCCCGAGTTGTTACGCGAAATGGCGGACGCTTACGGCAGCAAGAGCGTCATGCTGGCAATAGACGCCAAACGAGTTTCAGGCGCGGGTGAAAAACCGCGCTGGAACGCTTTTTCTGCCGGCGGAAAAACCGACACGGGAATTGACGCTATCGAATGGGTAGTAAAAGCCGTGGAACTAGGCGCAGGAGAAATAATGGTTAATTCGATTGACGCTGACGGAACAGAAGCAGGTTACGATTTGGAACTTAACCGTCAAATTATTAACGCAGTCTCTGTACCAATAATCGCGTCAGGCGGAGCGGGAACCCTTGAACAAATCGCCAACATACTTCTTACTACAGCGAACCCCGAAATGGACAGCTCAGTTTCACCTAACATAGCGCCCGGCGCAGACGCCGCTTTAGTCGCGTCACTTTTACACTTTGGAAAAACCACGGTTACAGAGATAAAAAAGTACGCGCAAGGGAAAGGTGTAAGTTTTAGGAGTTAGATATGAAAATCTTTTGTAAAAAAAGTATTTTTTTTATTATTTCTTTTATCGTTATAATAAGTTTTGTTGTCTTGAACTGTAAAAAACAGGATGAAACTGTTGAGCAATCCGAGCAAAGATTATCTGAATTTTTCGCCAATCAAAATACATCTGTAATATTTTCCTCAATAGAAACATCATCAAATACCGGTAGAATATTATATAACCCTGATAGGTCTCCGGTATTACACAGAGTAAACGCGGTAAATATAAATAATTTGCAATTTTCTGTTAACGCAGGCGCGCACAGAAAATATTTAAATGATCCTTTAACATTTTTTGAAATTTCTGACGGAGGATTTCCAACAGGAGCGACCGCGGTAGTAGGAAGCGACTTTTGTATTTTTTATCCTGTAGAAAATATAACAGAAGCCGCTCTTTCAAGACTTCCGGCAGGTGAGCCGATTCCTTTCGCGGCAATTATTCCTTTAGGTGAAGAAATAAGAAAAAGTACCGCACAATGGGATAATATGTTTTTCTTCCAGGGTCATTATAATTATTTTTATAAAACTACCTGGAATGGAAGACAAGGTATTGTTTTTGGAGCGGATCTTTACGGCATTGGACTATCGAATAACGCAAACAGGATAAACTCTTTATTATATAAAAACAGCGGGATTTATGAAAACTTTCATCACTTTACCGGTTACGAACGATTAGGAACGAATGTTTTAACAGATCTTGAAACCAACGGTCTGGCTTTTCAGGAAGTCAGGAAAAGTGAATACAATCTGGATATGTATTCTAACAAAACTGATGACATGATAAGTCTTTATATGGATTTGGCAGAAAAACCAGCGTTATCAATATTTGTTACTACAGACCTTGCGGCTCACGCGAATCATTTAGTGTTTTCCAGAATGCTGCAATATATAGAAGAAGAATATTTTTATCCTCAATTGTTAACTCTTACAAACGAATATATTAAAATAATTGAACAATTAAAAGAACAAATACCTGTTAATATTTATAATACAAGTCTTCTTTATTTTTTAACGGCTCACGCTTTACTGGAATTGGCGCCTAATAAGTATGATATTGGAGATTTTACAAGAACAATAGGTTATCAGGAAATTGACGAGCGGCAGGTATTAAAAAATTATCCTTCGCAGGTAGTACAGGAAATTGAAAAAATGAACGCGGCGTCGGGTTTTGGAAAATCTTCGATTTTTGGTTTTGATGAAGATTATTCGCAATATAAAGTAAGAGGTCACTATACAAAAAATGGAGTTTTAGGAGCGTACTTCCGCGCGCTTATGTGGTATGGAAGAATTAATTTTAATCTTGGCGCCGATGGAAACACAAGTGAACTTGCGAGAAATTTAGCTCCTGCAGCGTTATTTATTACGGATATTACCGAAAATTCTCCAGAAATTAAAAAACTTTGGCAGTCTTTATTTGATCCAATAACGGAACTTATCGGAGCGTCCGACGATATAGGTTTTTATGAACTCTCTCTTTTATGGAATAAAATTAAAGGAGAAGGTTTTAATCAGTGGTACAGCGATCCTTCCAGGCTGGAAACTTTTATAACAACCGATTACAGAGAATTACGCGCTCCTTCAATTTCAGGTTCATCCTTATTATTTGATCGTCCTCATGCCGGCGGAAACGCGATGGAAGATCGTCTTCCGCCTGTAGGATGGCGGTTATTCGGACAACGTTATACGCTAGACAGCGAAATACATCATCTTTTATCTCCTCCAAGATTGATGCCTCCTTCACTCGCGGATCCGCCGCGTAACATGGTTCGCGGTCTTGATATAATGAAAGTACTTGGTTCAAAAACAGCTGACAGGCTTTTAAGAGATGATTATATAAAGTATCACGGATTTGAAAACGCGATAAATTCATTACAGCGGAATTTAACAAATCTGAATAATGATTATTGGTTTTCTACATATTATACAAATATTTTATTACAAATAAAAACTCTGGCGCAGTTTGAAAATGGCTCTGGTTTTTATTTTACCGAAAAACCTAACTGGAATTTAAAAGCAATGAACAGCGCGCATGGAACATGGGCGGAACTTCGTCATGCTACTGTTCTCTATGTTAAACAAAATTACGCCGAAATGGGCGGCGGGCGTGAAGATCCAACCTTTAGAACAAAACCTCTTCCGCAGCCAGTGCATTACATCGAACCAAATATACCATTTTGGAATACATCTGTAATAGCGTTTCAAAAGTTATATCAAATATTGGAAAAGTATGATTATTTGGACGGCAGAACCGCTCAGGTGTTAACAAGAATGCACGAACTTTATATTAAAGCGGCGGAAATTTCCGCGCTTCAAGCCGAAGACAAAGAAGTTTCAAGAGCCGACTTAACATGGATCAGCAGATTCGCGGGGCAGTTGGCAAGTTTAGTTGTTACGCATATCGGAGGAAATCAAGTAGATGATATTGATTCGCTGCGAATGGCATTGGTTACCGATGTTTTTACAAACGCGGAAATCAATATGGTTTTAGAAACCGCGGTTGGCATTCCATATCGGCTTTATGTTCCGTTAAATGACGGACAGGGCGGAAAACGCATAGCGATTGGTTACGGTTTTAGTTATTATGAATTTAACCAACCGATTTCTAACAGACTAACTAACGAAGAATGGAAAGCGATTGTATACGCGGATAACCCAAACATGAATCAATATCTTCCTTTTTGGATGATAGGCAGGGTTCTGCCGCCCAAATAAGGTTTATCGATAAGGTTTACTTATGAGTAAAAAATATTTTTCTTTGTTCGGAATAATTTTTATTTTATTGATTCTTTCATGCGGCAGAAATATTCAAAACCAGGTTGTTACAAATAATTTTAATAATGAAAACATCCCAATGTATCATACCTGGAATTCACTTAAAGAAATGGAATACGAAAAGCTTTATTTTCAATTGCCTGTTATTAACCCCGCGAAGGGATTTTTTCCCTGGGCAGGGACAGTAAGTCATCATATATTGGCACACGATTATATTGACGTTTGGTTTTTTCATCTTTCACAAATAAGAGATATAAAAAATTTTTTTATTTTAAGCCCCGATCATTATAATATTTCTCTTGAACCTTACTCGTTAACAATCGGCAGCTGGGAAAGCGGTTTTGGTTTTGTTGAATCTGACAGGGATAAAGTTCGGCAAATAATTGAATTACTTGATGTCGATCTTGATCCTGCGGTTTTTACTGTTGAACACGGCATTTCCGCGTTAATGCCTTATATAAAAAAATATTTTCCGCAAGCAAAAGTTATCGCCATTATTCACGGAGGAGAATCCGCTGTTAATACATTATTAACAAACCGTCTTGCGGACATTCTGGAAAACGAATTTGACGAAAACGGTAAAAAGGAAAACTTCCTGTTAATTTCCGCCGACTTTTCTCATGGCGGCAATCCGCAAACAATTTATTTAAACGATATTAATTCCGCGCGTTACCTGAAAGGCGATTCCAACGCAGGCTGGAATATTGTTATTTGCGACAATCGCGCGGGGATTTACATCCTTGATCGTCTTGGCAAAAACAACCTTAAATCCAATATACTTTACCATACCAATTCCTGGGAAATATCAGGTCATGGAGAAAATGATATAACAAGTTACTTTTTTACCTTTTTTGCGGACAGGTATTAAATTTTGTTTTATATTGACTATATTCCATAAAAGGAATATAATTTTTATATGTGGGAAGTTGAATATACAGACGAATTTGAGGAATGGTGGGATACTCTTAATGAAAACGAAAGAAAGCAGGTTGCTCTTACAGTAAATTTACTCCAAGAAAAAGGAACTTCGTTATCGTTTCCATATAGTTCACAAATAAAACAATCGAGACACAATTCTATGCGTGAATTACGAAGCCAATGTAAGGGACACCCATTACGCACATTTTACGCTTTTGATCCCAGACGTACCGCAATTCTGCTTATCGGTGGTGATAAGACTGGAAATGATAATTTCTATGATGAAATGATTCCAAAAGCAGATAAAATATTTGATGAATATTTAAAGGAAATACAGGAGGAAAAAAATGGCTAAGAAATTTTCTGAATTAGAAAAAAAAATGAGTCCAGAATCAAGAGAATGGGTTAAACAAGAAGTAGCAAAAGAATTAGAGAAAATGGCTCTTAATGAATTAAGAAATGCTCGTGGTCTTTCTCAAAAGGTGCTTGCCGAAATACTGCATGTTCAGCAACCAGCAATAGCAAAATTGGAAAAGCGAACAGATATGTATATTTCCACTCTTAGAAGCCATATAAACGCTATGGGCGGCGATCTTGAAGTTATCGCTCGTTTTCCTGATGGAAATGTAAGAATATCTAATTTTTCACAGATATAACACTACTATTCACTTACTATTTATAAACTGATATAATACCCCCATGGTAATAGCTTCGATAGACATACAAAACGGCAAGGTCGTTCAATTAAAACAAGGCAAAGAACTTGTTTTACAGCGCGAAAACGCTCAGGAATTAATCTCGGAATTTGACCGTTACGGCGAAGTTGCCGTAATCGATCTTGACGCGGCGATGAACAAGGGGTCAAACCTTGAAATGATAAAACCTCTTTTGCGAAAAGCTGAATGCAGGGTTGGCGGCGGCATAAGAACACCGCAGCAGGCGCAGGAATTGATAAGTTTTGGCGCACGTAAAATAATTGTTGGCTCCAGCGTTTTTAGAGATCCGGCAAAAAAAGGCGCGGGAAAAGATGGCGGGGAGTTCTTTGTAAATGTTTCCTTCCTTGAAGAAATGTCGAAAAAAATCGGGCGCCAAAGGTTGATTGTCGCAGTGGACGCGCGAGACGGCGAAATTGTTGTAGATGGCTGGAAAACGCCGACAGGTCTTGATTTGATAGAAACCGCGAAAGCGGTGGAACCTTTTGCGGGAGAGCTTCTTTTTACTTGCGTTGAACGAGAAGGCACAATGGAAGGCATTAATCTCGCGCAGGTGCAAAAATTGCGCGAAGCGGTTAAATGTCAGGTTACTGTTGCCGGTGGTGTTTCTACACTCGCAGAAATCGAAGAAATCGCCGCTCTTAACTGCGATGTGCAGCTTGGCATGGCAATTTACACAGGAAAAATAAATCTAACAGACGCTTTTATCGCGTCTTTAAACTGGAATAAAGGACAGCCATCGGAACTTAATACAGTTTCTGAAATTTCGTCTTCTATACTTGTCGCTCATAAAATGCTTTTGCCAGTTATCGTTCAATCAACAGATGGACAGGTGATGATGACAGGTTTTGCCGACAAAACCGCGTTAGCCGAAACTTTTAAGCGCGGTAATGTTTGTTTCCACAGCCGTACCCGCAATAAACTCTGGATGAAAGGCGAAAGCTCCGGCAATGTTTTAAAAATGCAGCAGCTTCGCGCTGATTGTGATCGTGATGCCATTTTAGCAATCGCGAAACCCGCAGGTCCTGTCTGCCACACAGGCGCGTGGTCATGTTTCGCGACTAACAGAAATTATACCCAGGAATATTTACAGAACATTATTATCGATCGATTTAAAAATCCCGCGCCAGGTTCTTACACGGCAACATTAGACGATAAATTAGTACGCGAAAAAATAATGGAAGAAGCTTTGGAGTTATGCGAAGCAAAAACCCGTGACGAAGTTATCTGGGAAGCGGCAGATCTTCTTTATTTTTCTACAGTGCTTATGACAAAAGCCGGCGTTACCGTGCGGGAAATACTTGACGAACTTGATCGCAGAAACAAGAAGTAAAAAATGAGTAACTTTTGGAATACACGTACAAAAAATATTACCCCATACATTCCCGGTGAACAACCCAAAGACAGGCAGTTTATAAAATTAAACACAAATGAAAATCCGTATCCGCCGTCACCAAAAGTTATTAAAGCGATTCAAGACGCGGCAAACGGCAATTTAAGACTGTATCCCGATCCTGAATGTACGGATTTGCGAAAAGCCATCGCGGCAAGATACAATGTAAAACCAGAACAAGTTTTCGCGAGCAACAGTTCCGATGAAGTTCTGGCTTTTGCCTTCGGCGCTTTTTTTGAGACGATTAATTCAATTGATTCAGCTGCCAGCGCGCAAAATTTGCCAATTCTTTTTCCCGATATTACATATAGTTTTTATCCTGTTTACGCCAACCTTTGGAATATTCCGTTTCGTACAATTCCGTTATTAAAAGATTTTTCCATATATACAGCAGAATATAAAATAGAATCGGGCGGAGTTGTTTTTCCAAATCCAAACGCCCCGACAGGAATCGCGCTAACGTTAGATGAAATACTATCACTTGCGGAATATTTATATAAACAGGAAAAAGTTTTAATCGTAGATGAAGCGTATATAGCGTTTGGATCGAGTTCCGCGATTCCATACATAGAAAAATATCCCAATATGCTTGTTGTACATACTCTTTCCAAAGCCGCTTCCCTCGCCGGTTTGCGTGTTGGTTTTGCGATTGGCAGCGAAAAATTAATAGAAGGTCTTTGCCGTATCCGCGATTCTTTTAATTCATACACGCTCGACAGGCTTGCACTGGCGGGAGCGCAGGCTGCAATTGAAGATGCTGAGTATTACAATGAGATTAATGGACGTGTAATTGCAACAAGAGAGCGGGTAAAAAAATCGCTAGAAGAACTTGGATTTGAAGTTCTGCCGTCGTCTGCTAATTTTTTATTTATTAAATCGCCGAAAAAAAGCGGCGCGGATTTTTTTGTACAGCTTAGAGAACAGGGTATTCTTGCTCGACATTTTAAGAATGAAAGGATCGTAGATTACCTGCGTGTAAGCATTGGCACAAACGAAGAAATGGATAAATTTATAGATGTATGCAAGATTATAACTATGAAGAATTAACCACAGAGGGCACGGAGTTTCACGGAGTTATAATACGAAGTCTTTTCTTCCTCCGTGTTACTCCGTGTACTCCGTGGTAAATAAAATTGGAGTGAATAATGAAGATTATAGAAAGTAACGATTTTGAAACTTATTGGAAAAATTATTCTAAAAAAGTAACCGATGATCCCAAGACAGAAAAAACCGTAAAAAAAATAATAAACGCTGTAAGAAAAGATGGCGATAAAGCAGTAAGAAAGTTCGCGTCAAAGTTTGACAAATCATCTCCGCAAAAACTTGAAGTGCCTGTAAGTGAAGCGAAACTCGCGCTTGAAACTTTACGTACAAGCGATAAACCTCTTGTAGAAGCTTTGGAACTTGCCGCAAAAAATATCTACAATTTTTCCAATAAACAAAGAGAGCAGTTTTCAGATTTTGAAACAGAAATAGATATAGGACTCTTTACCGGGCAAAAAATAATTCCCGTACAACGAGCCGCTGTTTACATTCCCGGCGGGCGTTTTCCGCTTTTTTCCTCGGTGTTAATGTGTATGATACCCGCTTTTTGCGCGGGTGTAGAAGAACTGATACTTTCATCACCTCCAATGGAAAACGGCTTACCCGACAAAAGAACACTTGCCGCCGCGGCAATCGCGGCTCAAACCTGCGGCATTTCACTTGATGAAACAAATCGCTGCAAGCTAAAAATATTCGCGATTGGCGGAGCGCAAGCAATCGCCGCTCTTGCGTTGGGTACAGAATCTGTCCCGCGGGTTGATGTTATTACAGGTCCGGGAAGCAGATTTGTCGCCGCCGCTAAAAGAATGTTATTCGGCGAAGTTGGAATAGATTTTATCGCGGGTCCTTCGGATATTTTAGTTATCGCGGACGGAAAAGATTCAACTAATATAGAACAAACAGCGGATTTAATCGCCGCTGACATGCTCGCGCAGGCGGAACACGATCCCGACGCTAGAGCGAGAGCTTTAGTTCCAAACAGAGAGTTTGCGGACAAAATTGTAGCGGCAATGGAAAAGCGTCTTGTTAATTTACCGACAGCGGAAATCGCTTGCGCCTCACTTAAAAATGGTGGACTTATAATAATTTACAGTAATATGGAAGAAGCTGTTAGTATTTCTAACAAAATCGCGCCTGAACATCTTGAATTACAAATCGCAGATGCTGACAAATGGATTTCGCGGTTTAAAAATTACGGCTCTCTTTTTATAGGAGAGCTTTCCGCGGAAGTTCTTGGCGATTATTCTGCGGGCGTTAACCATACATTGCCAACCGAAACAAGCGCTCGTTTTACAGGCGGACTTTCCGCGCGGCATTTTTTAAAAACTGTCACAACTTTACGCTGTGCGAAAGGCGATGGTTTTGAAAGAGCGCGTAACGCGGCGGAAATAATCGGCAGAGCAGAGGGGTTGGAAGGGCATGCTTTAAGCGCCGCAAGCCGCTCCGAAAGCAAAAAAAATTAAAGGAGTATACTATGCAGAGAATCGGAATAGTTGGTATTGGAAATATAAGTAAATTATACCTTGATAATCTAACAGGTATGTTTAAAGAAAAAGTTAAGGTAACATGTGTAACCGATACTTCATTTGAACTCGCTCAAAAAGCCGCGGAGAATTACAATGTAAAAGCGTATAAATCGTTAGCTGAAATGCTGGACGGATCCGACACGGATATTATTTTAAATATAACACAGCCAAAAAATCATTATAATATTGCTTTAGCGGTTTTAAAGTCGGGCAGGCATGTATACAATGAAAAACCTATTTGCTTAAAACGCGAAGAAGCGCAGGTTTTAATAAAAACAGCGGCGAAAAAAAGTTTAAGAGTAGGATGCGCTCCCGATACTTTTTTGGGAGCCGCTTTGCAGACATGCCGTAAATTTATTGATAATGGAAATATTGGAGAACCTGTCGCGGCAACAGCGTTTATTATGGACAGGGGTCCTGAACATTGGCATCCTTCGCCGTACTTTTTTTATCAGGATGGCGCGGGTCCAATGTTTGATATGGGACCATATTATTTAACCGCGCTTGTAAGTCTTTTAGGTCCTGTTGAAAGAATTTGCGGCAGCGCGAGGATCAGTATGCCGGAGAGGACAATTACAAGTCAGCAATTATACGGCGAAAAAATGAAAGTAGAGGTTCCAACACACATCGCAGGCATTCTTGATTTCGCGAATGGTACAGTTGGAAATATTATTACAAGTTTTGATGTTTATTCTCATACGCTGCCGTGTTTGGAAATTTACGGAACAGAAGGTACGTTAAAAATTCCTGATCCAAATTATTTTGGAGGTGAAGTTTTATTTAAAAAACAGCGAGAAGAAAACTGGTCACAAATACCTTTAATAAATAATTACACAGAAAATGTACGAGGGTTTGGAATTGTAGACATGGCGCAGGCGATAGAAGAAAATAGAGCGCATCGTGTTTCAGCACAGCTTGCGTATCACGTACTGGATATTATGCACGGAATACACGACGCGTCAAAATCAGGAAAATATTACAAGTTAAAGAGCAGCTGTCCCCGCCCCGAAGCATTGTAATTACAAGTTTCCGCGTTTGATCTTTTTCGTTGTGGTCATTTCCATCGGTTTATCAAGAACTGTAGTTCTGTTAATTTTCTGATACGATTGCAGTCTTTGATTAACTTCGGCGACAATCGCTTCGATCCTAACCTTTGTTTCATCTGCGGAAGGAATTTCTCCCTTCGCGTTTTTAAATTCAGGAGTTGGATATACAAGCGCTTCGATTCTTTCTGTTTTCATTTTTTCATCCAGTATGTAACCGCGAATCAATATCTGATCGATTTCTTCGTATAACTGGAATTCATTTTCAATTTCTTCAGGATAAACATTCTTGCCGCTTTCTGTAACAATCATGTTTTTCGCTCTTCCTGTAAGATACAGATAATTTTCGCTGTCCAAATATCCCAGGTCGCCTGTTTTTAAATAACCGTCTTGTGTAAAGGTCGCCGCTGTTTCTTCAGGCATATTAAAGTATCCGAGCATAACCATAGAACCCTTTACAATAACTTCGCCAACGCCGCGTTCATCGGGATTTAAAATCTTCATATCAACACCGGGACATGTTCGCCCTACGCTGGTTTCTTTGTACTGCTCGACAGGGTTAATCGCAATGATTGGTGAAGTTTCTGTAAGACCGTACCCTTGTACAAAGTCGATGCCAAGCTGGTTGTATTTTCTAAATACACTTGGCGCTAAAGGACCGCCGCCGCTTATACAAATTCGTATAGAAGATAAACTCGCTTTATCAAGAACGAACTTAAACATTTTTTTGCCGGGATTAACTTTAAAAACTTTTTTTATACATCCGGAAATCGCCATTAAAAATGATAAGATGCCGTAAACTACAGGACCCTTCGCTTTAAGACCTCTTTTAATTCCCGCGAGTACTTTGTTAAATAACATGGGAACGCCAAGCAACATTGTTACCTGCGCTTCTTTAAGATCTTTTAAAATCTGAGTAGTTATCATTTTCTTTCCGAAAACAACTTCGGCACCGACAGAAATCGCTTCGATAAATACAGCTAACATTGTGTAAGAATGATGAATTGGAAGAATCGCGTAAAAAACATCGGTATGATAAACCAGAAGCGGAGTTCCCTGCGCCAAATAACAATCCGAAACCAGATTTTTATGTGTGAGCATTACACCCTTTGGAATTCCAGTTGTGCCGGATGTAAAAAGAATTGCCGCTAAATCGGTTTCAACAGCTTGATCAATATTTGCCTGCGGTCCGTCAAGATTGTAAATATATTCGCCAACACCCTGTTTAAGCGAAATTACAATTTCAAGACCGCCTTTGTTTTGAATATAGTAATCGAGTTTTTCTTCGTCTACAAAAAGAATACGCGCGTTAGCGGTTTTTATTAAAAGGTCGGTTTCTTCATTTCTTAATTGATAATCGATTGGAACGACAACAGCGCCCGCGAAAAGAATTCCAAGATACGCGACTGTCCATTCAGGAGCGTTTTTTCCCGTAACAGCAACCTTGTCGCCTTTTTTAATTCCCTTACTGTGAAGCCAACGCGCGACAGCTTCCACTTTTGTAAGAGCTTCGCTGTATTTTAAGCTGATCCTGTCCGGCTCGTAAACAGTGAAACATGGACGTTCGGGATAGCGGGAAACTGTAATTTTATACATTTCCGGCAGAGTAGGCCATTGCCCTGTAAAGGTTTTCCCCCGATAATCATTTAAAAATTCCCATGGTTTTTCGGTATACGGAACAGACATGATATCCTCCAATTTGCTTTGTGATTTTAAGAGTATATAACTACCCTTATGATTTTGACACACTTATTTGTTTATTGTTGCGTTTATTATGACATACTTTGTAAAAATGTACAATTTTAAATGGTGCCTGTCACCATGTTTGGCAACTTTATTTGTCACCTTTTTGTGATATATTGATTTTATTAATATGAAAAGATTTTATCCATTTTTTACCGTTTCTACTGTTTTTATTGTAATTTTCGCTCTTTCTTCCTGCGCCGCGCGTATCGAAGGCGCTCTGGCGGCAGACGGATCGGCGGTTTTATCTGTTAATATGTCTCTGGAAAATAGAATGGCGTCTTTAATACGCTTGCTGTCCGACGCGGGTGGGCAAACTGGCGTCCCTGTTCTGGACGGTCCCGCAATCGCGAGATCGATGGCGGACGCGCCCGGTATCGCTTCGGTATCTTTTAGAAACACATCATCCACCGCTATCGAAGGGCAGGTACGTATTTCCCGGATAAATGATTTTTTATCTCCCGCGAATGGAAGGGGTTTTATCACTTTTGAACAGACAACTTCCGGCGGTAGATTCGAAGTTAATATAAACCGCCAAACCAGCCCCGCTATTATCGAATTGTTGTCATCGGAAATCTCCGATTATTTAAACGCGCTTATGGCGCCGATTGCGTCGGGTGAAGTTATGACTAGATCAGAATACCTGGAAATTGTATCAACCTTCTATAATGTTGGAATAAGTGATGAAATCGCTTTTTCAAGAATTCGCGCGACAATCGATTTTCCCGGTACGATAACAAGTATCAGAGGCGGAACTTTCTCCGGAAGAAGAGCCAATTTTGATATATCACTTCTCGATCTTTTAGTTTTGGAAACACCAATGATTTTTGAAGTTAGATGGTAAGTTTTTTTACAATCCTTGACTAAATAGCTTTTTTCCTGTAATCTGAAGAAAATTGACTACAATTTAGGAGGATTTTAATGAAAGTCGCGATTAATGGTTTTGGGCGCATTGGACGCCTTGTTTTTCAATCACTGGTAGAGCAAAATCTGCTTGGAAAAGACAAAATTGACGTAGTAGCGGTTGTTGATATCGTTACCGATGCTTCATATTTTGCTTATCAGCTTAAATATGACTCAACACAGGGTCGTATGAA
>WQXE01000012.1 GCA_009784995.1 Treponema sp.
AGGATGAATTTGATTTGGCAGCATTATAGCGAGTATCATCGCTGTAGCCGCGGCGCTTCCATCTTTAATTTTACTTATACCGCTTTTTCGGCTTGTCAATAAAAGTTCAATTAATACCGCGGAAATAAACGCGATAGCCGCGACAATTAATGATCTTCCGCCGTCACTAAACGCGGATTGTAAAACGCATAAAAACGCGCAAAAACATATCAGCCACATTCTTCCGGTACTAGGACATGTAATACTAATTTGAGGTTTATGCGAAAATATTATTTTTCGCGCGGAACGCGAATCCCGTCCTTGCCATTGTCCTGATGAATAATCAGACACTCTGCGCCTCCTGAAGATTTCCTTCTTGATTCCTGTCTACAATAGTTTCCAATAAAGGCAAAGCCGAAGGACAGACAATCTTGCAGCAACCGCATCCGTGACATCCTGTCGCACCAGCGTTTTCAATTTCAAATGTTCTAATTCGTTTGTAAATATTCTGCGGATCCAAACCTATCGGGCATACTGCTCTGCAATCACCGCAATTAATGCAATTTTGCTGACCGTGAACAGCGGTTTGTAATTTTGACATAGCGACAATCGCGTAACATGTTTTTCCGACCGGCTCATCAAGGTACATTACTTCTCTTCCCGAAAGCGGTGAACCTGTTATTATTCTTTCAGGCGGCATGGCAAAACCGCCGCATTGATTTATAACTTCGCCAATTCTTGTTCCGATTCTGACTTTCATTATCTGCGGTTTTTTTATCGCGGAGCCGCCTACAGCTACATAACGGTCTAAAATAGGTTTTTTATGGATAACAGCGTCACTAACCGCGGCAAGAACTGAAGGTCCTAAAATTAAAAACGAGCCAAGATTTATTCCGGATTTTTTTTCATAAATCCGCAGAGCCATGTTAAGTTCCCTGTTTTTATGCTGTGGATATCGTGAACCTGTTATAACAAGTGAAGAAGGATAATCCAATTTTCCTGATTGAGAAAGAAGCATCTGACCCAATTCTTTTTCGTGATGAGATACCGCGAATATAATATGCGAAACTTTTAAACACGCTTTCGCTACAATCGCGGCGCCTTCAATAACCGCTGTTAATCTGTCTTTACATAAAGCATAATCGGCAACAAGCCATGGGTCGTCAAAAACACAGCGAACAACCAATGTAAGTTTTTCACTTTCTCTTCTGCTTGTGGAAATCATTTCTGAAAGAGGTTTTTCCGAATTATCCATTTCTGAAATTCCGTATTCAGAAATAATTCTTTGAATGTCGTAACCGTTTAAACCGTTCCAAATTAAACTTTCATCTCTTCTTCCCAGTTTTTCAAAAGCGCCTTCCATCCTGATAACAAGAGCGTCATTTTCGATTCCGTCTCTGTCTGTCCATATTATTTTTCGTATAACCCTGCCCGGCACTGTAGCGTGTACATTAACAGCTCCCGCTCCTGACGCTCTTCCAACCAGCATACCTTCGCGTACCATTTCTCCGACTGATACAACAGGATAAACGCGATTGTTTCTGTTTCCAAGTGATATAACGGAAAGCGCGGGAAGGTACGCGTTTACAACAGGAGACTTTACAGGCGCTGTCTGGTCATAAAAGGGAAGCCCTCCCCTTGGAAACGAATATATTTTCATAATTTAAGCGTCCTTTTGAACACGTAACTGATTTCTTTTATTATACAATGATTTCATATTCCAGTTAATACCCGCGAGACGCGTTTTTCCAGTAAAAAAATACGGAATAAAAAACAATAATAATACAAGTAATGACGCTTTTTCAATAAATCCCCCGGAACCAATACCGGCATTCGCCTTTTGCCCCGAATTAATATCAATAAAAAAGTCCATTAATTGCTTTAAGGGGAACGGCGGATAATTATTGATATTAACATTATAATTCGCTCCCGCAATAATCTCCATAGAAGGAAGTCCGTCTGTATCAATGAAAAAATTGGGAAAAGCGGCATACGAACCACTCCTGCCTATTTTTCTTGTAGAAAATGAAACCTGATGATAAAGATGATCATGATAATCATCTTCGCTTATAATAGTATCAAAACGTTTCGCGGAATCATAAGCCGCCGACATATAAGGCGCTGAAAATATCACAAAAACCGCCGCGGCGATAAACGGCAGCATATAAAAAGGAAATTTAAATTCCGGAAAACTCCGTTTAATAATTAATACAGGCATAAAACGTTTATGCACCCTTTTTAACAATGATAATACGCGCATAGAAAACGCGAAAACTATTAAAGCGGCGGCGAAAACAACAATTATAAATATTGGTTTTAATTGTGAAAAAATTATTAAAACAGAAAAAGCTATCACAAATAAAGGCAGAAGAATCCAATAAAACCTGTACGGCAATATAATTTCTTTATAAAATAGGTTCAGGTTTTTCTTTTTACCGGAATCGCCGATTAAAACTGAATATTCATCAAGCGGTTCTTTTAACATTAAAAAAAACGCAAAAAGCAAAGCCGCGCAGGCAATACCTGAAGCTCCAAAAAAAGCAAGTGATGATAATACAGGAATAAGAACAATGATACTAACGACGCGGCGTTTGTGTTTTTTATTAATTAAATAAAATATCAAAAAAATTAAAGAAGCGGCGGCGTACGCCAAAAAGAAAAGATTTAAAGGCCGCCCTATTCCAAAATATTCGATAGAAAAAGAAATACCATCCAGAAGTTCATTAAATTGTTTATTTAAAAAATTGGAATTCCAATTACCGGTTTTTAAAGGAATGTAGACATATCTTTTATCATCCTGGATAAAAATATCTCTTAATTTTTCCGCGTATCCGTCATTACGAGGATCAAAATAAAAAACTCTGGAAAAATATTTGTCCAAAGGAATCATTCGCAATGAATCAAATTCATCAAGTAAAACCCATTGCGAAGATTCACTGACAGGAGCGCCGCCAAAATAATCCTCGCCTTTATCCAAAAGAGTGTGAATCATTTTATCGTCGGTAGAAATATCGGTCGAAAGAACCGCGTATCCGCCGCGAAATTCTTCATAACCGACGCGGGAGCCAAAAAAAAGTAGTCCTAACGCGACAATTAGGGTGATAAGACAAATAATTAAAATTGAGCGAAAAATAGACATACAAAATGCCTAAATACGATTATAAATAATTATATAAAAAATAACCGCAATAAAAATACCCAGTAAAGCTCCTACAATAACTTCAAACGGTGTATGCCCCTGTATTTCCTTTACAGAATTAAAATCCAAACCGGTTAAATTCGCTGACTGTTTTCCAAGACTATTAAGCGCTTTCGCCTGCAAACCCGCGGCTCTTCTTACCCCAACAGAGTCACGAAGAACAACCACAGCAAAAACAAGGCTGAAAACAAAAATATCTGAATCAATGTTATGTTTCATTCCTACAGATGTGGCAAGAGCGCATACAGCCGCGGAATGGCTCGACGGCATTCCGCCGGTACGCCAGATTAATGTTTCGATTACATCGAGTTTTTTCTTGAATTTGTTAGCAATTAAATAGAAGATCATTTTTAGAATTTGAGCTGTAAATAAACTGGTAACAGTTGATAAAAAAATAATATTTTCAAGTAAAGACTTTATAGCTGATATCGCTGCCATTCTACAATGTTCCTGGATTAAGGGTTTTTTGTCAATAGTACCCTGTTTAACAATGAAATCTGAGGAAAAGACGGAATTGGCGCCTCAAGGGAAAAATTCAGGAATTCCAGCTTCCAAGCGTGAAGGAATAAACTGCCATTTTTTAACCTGTGTCCGCCATATTTAATATCCCCCGCGAGCGGATAACCGTGAAAAGCGGCTTGAGCGCGTATTTGGTGGGTTCTTCCTGTGGTAATTTCCGCTTTTATTAAAGTGTGATTTCCGTCTACAGCCAAAGGTATAACTTTTGTAACAGCGGGTTTTCCGGATATTTCCAGGTCTGAAACAAATGTTTTTTTCTTTTCCCTGTCCCGGACAAGATCATCCTGCCAGATTTCTTCCTTTTTAATTATACCTTCGACTATGGTTAGATAAGTTTTGCGGACTTTTCTTTCACGCATAAGCGAACTGAAAAGACGAGCTCCTTCTATATTTGTAGAAAATATAACAATTCCGCTTGTGGGTTTATCCAGTCTGTGAAGAGGTCCCGGTTTAAATGAAAGAGATGGAGGTAATTTATCTTTTAAAAAGGATTGTACTATGGAATCTAAACTGTTTAGTCCATGAACAGAAATGCCTGATGGTTTATTAACAGCCAATAGACCGGCATCCTGCCAAATAATATCAGGAGGAGGCAGATTAATTTCCGCGGCTGACGTTTTCCTTCCATTTTTATTATTTTTATTTATATTTTTATTTTTAATCGAGGGAATTTTTATTATTAAACCGCAATCAAGACGATCCTGAGCTTTACCGGGTTTTCCGTTTACAAGAACATGTCCTTGCCGCAGTAATCTGTGTATTAAAGGCAAAGGGTGATCCGGCAGAGCTTTACGCAGGATCCTGTCCAGTCTGCGCCCCTTATCATTTTCCCCGGTAATTAATTCCATATAAAAATCATTTCTATATTATTATTTCCTGGCAAAAAACAATTCTTCAAATTTTAATATAACATCAAACGCGTCGTGTGGATCTGTTTGAGCTTGCAATTCTGTTTGAAACCGCGGCACATCCATTATTTTCGCCAAATGCTGAAGCAAGCGTAAATATTTTTCTGAATCTTCCAGCGGAGATATTAACATAAAAAGAAGATAAACTGGTTCTCCGTCTAAAGCGTCATAATCAATGCCTTTTTGAGAAATTCCAAGTACACCTTTTAATGAATTAACAGAATTTGTTCTTCCATGCGGAACAGCGATACCTTTGGAAATTCCTGTTGACATTTTTGCCTCACGGGAAATAATGGCTTTTAGGATTTCGTTATATGATTTGGAATTATCCGCTTTACAATAAAAATTTACCAATTCTTCAAAAGCCTGATCTTTGTTATCAGCTTCCAGATTGACTTTAATAAATTGCGGTAATAAAACATTTTGTAAAATCATATAAAACCGATAACAGGATATAAATTACTGATTTTCCGGCGTATTTTCATTATTCATGAAATTTTCATTAAAAAAGTCTTCATTAAACAGATCATCAAAAGTTATATCCTGTAAGTTAGGCGTATCACTCTGGGGACGAGGATTTAATTCATCTTCCACCCAATTGAATCCCGCTTCCTGATTAGAAAGTATTAAACCTTCCGCTTCAACATTGGTAGTTCCTGTGCGGCTTAAAAAAGCCAAACTAAGACTTATAATGAGAAACAGTGAACCTAAAACTGTTGTGGCACGGGTTAGAACATTTCCAGAACGCGAGCCAAAAGCGGTATTCGCGCCGCCGCCAAACATGCCGCCAAGCCCGCCTCCCTCGTCATTTTGAACCAATACCAACAATACTAGTAACACTGCGTTAATTACGAAAAAAACCAGTAAAACTGTACTTAAAATTGTCATCTTTCCAAGCTCCGATTTAAGATATAATCAAAAGTATATATAATTTAGAAAATATATGCAATAACTCAAGGAATTAATAATATTTTTTTACCACAAACCACACGAACCAACGCGAACTTGCAATACGATATCGAAGCGAACCTTCGTGTTTTTCGTGTGGTTCGTGGTTAAAATTCTTATTGAATTTAAGGAAAATAAGGTATATTATGGTAGTGTGTTGCGAAATCGAAGATTTATCTGCTTTTTATCAATATTTTTACTTTGCTCTTCCCTAACTTTTGGACAAGGCAGAGGCGCGATTTTTGACGATGAATACGATAATCTTCCCCGAAGAGCGGAACTCGCGACCCGTTCTTATGAAGGGCTTCCAGGTTCATTTTCTTTAAAACAATACGCACCCCTGCCGGGCGATCAAGCCGATTATGGAACCTGTGTTGGCTGGGCTTCCGCTTATGCCGCGAGAACAATTTCTGAATCTATCGCCTTAAACCGATTAAGTCAAACAGAAACAACCCAAAATGTATTTTCACCTATTCATCTTTATAAAAATATAAGACCCGATGACACGCGCGGCTTACAGGGAGCGCAAATTTACTCGGCTTTGGACTTTTTGAGAGACAACGGCGCTGTAAGAAT
The DNA here is from genome assembly GCA_009784995.1 of Treponema sp. Lineage (GTDB taxonomy): Bacteria > Spirochaetota > Spirochaetia > Treponematales > Breznakiellaceae > WQXQ01. The sequence continues at coordinate 6,130 of WQXE01000012.1, forward strand.
GCTTGAAATCGAACGTGATATTTCCTTTACAAGAATCGATCTTGATCAATATAAATTATCAAGGCAGTACCCAATTGCCGGTTATGTCACATTATTTTCCAGAGACGACAGGCAAAAACAGGCGCTTATAACAAGGATTGTAAAAAAAAGCCTTACAGAGGGTAAACCTGTCATTATCGGAATGAATACCCCGGATTCATTTAATGACGCGAGAGAAGTATGGAGACCAAGAGAAAATCCGCAGTTTTTTTATTACGGCCACGCTCTTTGTGTAGTAGGTTATGACGATAACAGGTATGGGGGCGCGTTCGAGGTTTTAAATAGTTGGGGCAGAAAGTGGGGAAACGGCGGATTTATCTGGATTCCGTATGATGTTTTTATTAATTTTGTAATGGAAGCTTATGAAATTATTGATAATATAGCGAGCTACAGCGATACAATAAGATTCGACGGTTTTATAAATATGGAAATTTCCAACATTGAACAACATACAAGAACCGCTTCTTTCGCTTTAACACAAAGTAATTACTACAAAGCGACAGAAACAATTACCGAAGGAACAGAGATAAGTTTTACTGTAGGAGCCAGAGAAAGCGCCTATGTTTATTCCTTTTCGGTTTCACAACCTATAGGCCATGATAATTTTTATTCACCAGTAATACTATTTCCGCAGACAGGAATATCGCCTTTATTAAATTACAGTGATAGCATTATAACACTGCCGGGTGAAAACAGAACCATTACGATAAATGAATCCGGTACAAAATATATTATTACGCTTTACGCGAAACAATCTTTGGATATTCAAAATATTATACGCGTATTTTTATCGACACAGGGTACTATTAATAAACGGCTGTCAGCCGCTATCGGCGACGGCTACACGACAGAACTTTTTTACAATGAAAACGAAGCCGCCTTTACAGCGACACCCGACGATCCAAGAACTGTCGCCGCGCTTATAGTAGCGATAACCACGGAATAAATTACTGCGCTAAAATGTTTACCGTGTATGCCTGATTTGGTTCATCATCAAGACACCAGACTTTTAAAAAATAAGTTCCAACGCCAAGATTAATGGAAAGACGAGCGTTTAATCCGTCTCCTCCGTCGTCATCTTCCGCGATTAGATTTAAATTACTGTCAAATAATTCAATATATGTATCAAGACGGTTATTATTTACACCTCTTGTGTTTATCACATAACGTCCCGCGTTTGTTATCTGAAATCTAATCCAGTCTACATCATCCGCGGAATTGAATGTGCGGGTTTGTGTTTCACCTATTTGTATCCATTTAGCAAGTGATGGTTCGTCATCCGGTTCATATTCATCCGCGGACAATAATCCCGCTTCAGAGAAAAAAGCGCGAAAGCCGTAACTTCCTGTAGAGGAAGAGCTGTAACCGCGGACTAAAGCAATATATCGGCTGCCGGCTCTTACATTATATCTAATGCGCGCGTTGGTATTTTGCCCTCCGTCATCATTTTCATCAAGAAGCTCTCTGTTCGCGTCATATAATTCCATGTAAGTATCTGTTCTTCCGGTTGTTTCGATTGTAAGCCGGCCGTCTCTTGATGGAATTAAAAGAAAAAAGTCTTCATCACCTTGCTGTAATGTACGATTAACAGTCGTAACATTATTTTCGCCAACACCAATTTCGTAGGAAATGGGATTTTCAAAACTGCTCGCGCCCTCTCTTACAATTAAAAACGCGCGAAAACCATAAGGTCCTGTAACAGAGGAATTAAAACCGCGCACAATAGCCAGGTAACGTGTTCCCGCGCGTACGTTAAACACAATTCTAGCGTTTAATCCCTGCCCGCTGTCATCATCGGAAGCCAGTTCATCTCCTGTATCATAGTTATAAAAATGCATGTAGGTATCGATATTACCTGTGGTTTCCATTGTAAGACGACCGTCCCTTTCAGGGACAAGGAGAAAAAAATCTTCGTCACCCTCGGTTAAAATACGATTCATTAAAGGAGTGTTAGCGTTGGTACCAATTGTAAAAGTAACAGGAGAGTCCCAGCTGTCAGGTTCCCACGGATCCGATCCGCCGGAAGAAGCGCCGCCGCTCACAGCCGTATGATGTAACATATTATTAATAAATTCACTCCGCTGAAAATTGGAAATAAAACTGCCTTCCAACGCGCGATCTGACGAACGGATCAACCGCGTATATACTCTGATAATATCCGCGACCTGAACAATTTCGCCTATTATTGTCCACTGCGCGTCGGCGGCGTTACCTGAAAGAATTGTATAATTTCTTCGCGGAATATTTACAAGTTCACCGGCTAATTGATTTACCCAATACGCGCTAAACGGAGGCTGACTACCCAAAAAAGTAAATTGACCTATTACGATTTTTTCCGCTCTTGTTTCAACAAGTTTTGTATGAATTTCCCTCGCGAGATTTCTTACAGCTTCATCCATTTGCGGAACAGGGCTTTCGGTATTTTGTGAATAAGCGACATTTATTAATAGACAGAAAACACAAATCGAAATAAAGTTTTTTTTCATAATTCCTCCATAATTAATCGCGTTTCATGTAAATCTTGCTTGAAGGAGGTACTGAATGAGTTATCCAAACACTGCCTCCTATAATGCTGCCCTGCCCGATTATAGTTTCACCGCCAAGAATTGTAGCGTTCGCGTAAATTGTTACATCATCTTCTATTGTTGGGTGCCTTTTATAGCCGCTTTCTTCTTTTTTTACCGAAAGCGCTCCAAGCGTAACACCCTGATACAGTTTAACATTTTTTCCTATAACCGTAGTTTCTCCAATAACAACACCTGTACCATGATCGATAAAAAACGATTCACCGATTTTCGCTCCGGGGTGAATGTCAATGCCTGTACGTTTATGAATAATTTCGCTCATCATACGCGGGATTAACGGCACCTGTCTTGAATAAAAAAAACGCGCGATACGCTGAACCGTAATCGCCTGAAAACCCGGATAGGAAAGAATTACTTCGTCAGCGCTCATTGCCGCGGGGTCTCCGCGTACGGCTGCTTCTAAATCTTTTTCCAATATAATTCTGATTTTAGGCAGCTCTTCAAAAAATTCTTCTACAACTAAAGTAGCGGCGGCATGACATCCCTTACTTCCGCTGTTTATCCCGGCGATTCTAGCGGAAAAAGCAAGACTTTTTTCTACTTCGGTAACCAACGCGTTATAAATAACAAGAACTTTTTCCGCTGTAATCTTTTTAAGCGATTCCTTTTTTGTGCAAATTATTTCCAGAAAACCCGGAAATAAAAGCTCTTCCAAACCTCTTACGATACTTTCGATACTTTCACGACCGGGAAGATTCGCAGCCCCGGAAGGGTTCACCATGCCGTGAGTTTCGTAGTTTTCAAGGAGTGTTTCTATACTTTTTTCAAGCCGTTTCATTCTGCGCCTTGTCTACTAATGTTGATAAATCGCTGCCGCCTTTGAAGCGCAGTACGTTTACCATAAAAATATTTAACTTGTTTACGATATTCGGCGGCAAAAGGTTGCCGTCAACTTCTACCGATAAAATCGGATAGTTGCGCTCTCTTGCCCACGGTGTAAACAATCCTTCGATTACACGCCCGATTAGGCACGCAAACGGGCTAATATTAACAATTCCCGAATAACCTGTATCCATTGCCGCCGCCGCAGAACCTGATGAAACCGCTATTTCTGAATTGAGTTCCAAATTAACAAAATGCTCTACTGTGTATTTCATAATATGACGCATATCGTGGGGAGTTTCTGGTATAAGAGCCGTTGGTTTTAAAATCGCAAGAACTTTTTTCTCGATATAATGTTTCCACCATTCTTCGATTTGCAATTTCTTTAAATCTCTTGACGGTTTGGAAAATAATTTTCTTCCAGGTTTTTGCAACCTGATAAGTTTTCTAAGCGCGTACTCACGGACAAAATCCAGATAGTGAATCCATTCGCTTATACCCGCGATTTTTACGACGATGCCTCTAGCGCTCATAAGTTCGATTAATTCGCCAACAGCGAAATCATCGCGGCGGACATATATTTCGCCGACTATTAAAACACGAGGGCAATCTTCTACTTTTCGTTTTAATGGAATCTTTTTTACATCCGCCGCTACATGTTTTAGTTCTTTCCACAAGTTTTTTGGATTATGTTCAACCGCGTCCATTACACGCCGCCAGGAATGTTCAAAATCTTTTTCCGCTTTTACTGGATCAACCGCGGTTGCCAAAAGCGAACATTGAATGTCCTTTAAATAGTCAGATAACACAATACCTTTCCACATTTCTTTGGCGAAACTTGGTCCCAGTTCTGTGTATGAATTATCAGCGGATAAAATAAAAACTACTACGTTTTCCAGGCGCAGATCGCGGAATAAATTTTCGTAGTAAATATAATACTGCCCCGTACGGCATGGACCTGTAGTAATCGGCACAAATAAAAGATACAGTTCGTCTTTGCGGTATTTATCGCTAAAGAAAAATTCCAGCGCGCTGCCTAAAACAAGATGACTTGGAACACATTCTTTTCCCGAAGCGTGAGCCCGCGCGATTTGAATTGTCTTGTCAGTCGCGACAGGTAAAGCTTCCGCAGGGTATCCCAAACTGCGGATGGCGGCTCCCATGTACTCGGTAGAAATATTTCCCATATTGGAAAGAAGAATTTTAATCCGCTTGTTGTCTTTTACAGGAATTTTTTCGCCTGTTTTGATATTGTCTATACGCATATCAAAATCACCGTTGTCTAATTTTTCACTGACAAAACGCAAGCCGTTATCGTAACGTTCCGCTTCCATTTCAGTTTTCTTCGCGCGGTATCCGTCGATGATATCCAAAAACGCTTCAACACGAGTATCAACACCGGCATCCGCGGAATGTGAATCCAGTTCCAAAACAAGGAACGGCTTTTGTCCCATCATCCATTTCACATAATGCAGGATAAATGAATCCGGCGCGCACGAAAAATTTGTAACAAAAGTAAGATAGATATTATCTTCCTTTTTAAGAAGAGCAGTCGCTTTTAAATCCTGCTGACCATAATACCAATACATATTGGAAAAAATATTTTCATCACGGAACGGCAGAATATCAAAAGGAATTATCGAATAACCTCTTGTTGTAAACTTGCGCGGAATACCCATGTTAGCCTCAGGTGTAAACGCGTTATAAGGACGCCCCAATACAGCGATAACAGGGCGATCCGCTTTTCGCGCGTCTTCGAGCGCCTGTACACCCATTTTTTCTGTCGCTTCAAAAAATCCAAGCTGTTTTGCCCAAGCGACATCGAAAGCCGCTTTTGTTTCAGCTTCGCCAATACCCAATAACTTTGTCATTTCGCAGAAAAGCTCAAGCGCTTTCGCTTCGCCGAATTTAAAACTTACAACCAAAGGCAGCCATTTTTTCGCGTCAATATCGGGAAACGCTTTTTCCATATAGTAAGGAAGCGCTTGCGTTATTGGACAGAAATTCGCGTGAACATCGTTTTCATAACTTGGCATGTCGCGGAAATGCGGCATTAAAACATAATCCGCGCCTTTATCAAGACAATCCTGAATAGCGCCATGCGCGATTTCCGCGGGGAAACAGTATTGCGCTTCCGCGCGCGAAACACCGGCTTGCGCGACTTCGGTAGAAAGAAATGTTTTAATTCCAAGTTCATGGAAAAACCACGAGTACAATGGATAAAGAGTATGCACAGAGAAAGCTCTCGGAATCCCAATAACATAATTTCGATTTTTCTCACGCAAAGACGCTAAGGCGCTAAGGTTATTAAGGTTAGAAGAATTTAATTCGCACTTATCTTCCCTTTGTGCCTCCGTGCCTCCGTGTGAGGTCTTTTCCGATAAAGTCGGCGCGGCGAATTCCTCGAATAACATCTTTTGGCGTTTTTCGACATAGTCAAATACAGGCATGTCTTTTACCTGTTTTCGCATGTTTGTATATTTGTTACAGCGTCCGCCAAACATATACTTTGTATTATTTACATTTAAAACCTGTATAGGGCAAAGGTTTTCGCAAGCCTGACAAGCGAAAACTCTTTCGTAACCAATTTCGCGGCTTACAATATCATCGATTACAATTTTTTGTTCCGCTAAAAGTCCTTCGTCTCTTTTGCGCTTAGCGAGTAACGCTACGCCAAAGCAGCCCATAAGTTCCGGCGAAGGCGGAACAAGTATTTCCTTGTTTAACAACATCGCGAACGCGAGCGGCACTGACGGGTTTTTCGCGACTCCACCCTGTAAAAAGATTTTAGCGCCGATTGTGCGGTTTCCTACAACGCGGTTTAAATAATTAGATACAATCGAACATACAATACCCGCTGTAATATTTTCCCTGCCCGCGCCCTGCTGAACAGCCTTGCGGATATCGCTATTAATAAACGCGGAACAATGCTCGCCAAATTTGCATGGCGCGTTCGCTTCTAACGCTATAGGACCAATATCTTTCGCGCTGTGAATGGAAAGGTCTCCCGCCGCCGATTCTTCCAAAAAAGAGCCGGTTCCCGCGGAACATGCTTCATTCATAGCGTAATCGATAGGTACGCCGTTTTTTAACAATACATACTTGGCGTCCTGCCCGCCAATTTCAAAAATAGTTTCTACATCTTTATCAAAATAAGTTGTGCCGACAGAGTGCGCGATAATTTCGTTGTAAACGCCGGGAGTTTCCAAAAACACACCTAAAATCTCGCGGCTTGAACCTGTTGTAGCGACAAGGCGAATATCAATATTTTTACTTCCGGTATCAGCGATAACTTTTTCCTGAATAATCGAAAGACATTCTTTAATCGCTTTAACAGGATCGCCGTGAGTACGTCCGTAATGACTCGCGACAATTTCATCGGATTCGATATCAACAAGACATGCTTTTGTGGTTGTAGAACCGCCGTCAACACCGAGTATGTAGCCGCGATCCGAACGAACCTTGCCGTCAGTTTTATCAAAAACTTTTATTTTATCTTTCCAGTCGCGAAGCGCGCCAAGCACGCCGAAACGGACATCATTTATACGAAGCAATTTATCCGCCGAAGGAAGACGGTTTCCTGATTTTGGAGCCATAACAGCGGCGCCTAGCGCTTCAAATACAGCGGCGGTTTCGGGAATTATAAACTCAATTTTTGGTGCTTTCTCGCGGATAAAACGAATTATATGGCGGTTAAGAGTGATGCCGCCTGTCAATACTACTCTGCCTGATGTTACTTTTGCCCGTTTTAAAAAGTCGATAACCTTAACTGCCATAACATCGGAAAGCGAAAGCACGATATCATCCTTTGTCGCTTCCCGTTTATTGAGCCTGTGTGTACAGTCGCTTTTCATAAAAACTGAACAGCGTGTAGAAAGAGGGTGAACCTTCGCGGTGTCAGGCACCTTTTCGATGTTATCGAGGGTCATGTCCATGCGAGCAAGCTGTTGTTTTAGAAACTCGCCTGTGCCGGACGCGCATTTATTGCCGGAAAAACTGTTTACAATCTTGCCATCAGCATCCAGAGAGTAAACGATGAGGTCTTCCCCACCCATACTGACAACGGCATCCGCCTTAATTCCAAGGCTTTTCATGGCGGCTTCGACGCAAAGCGGCTCTAAGGTACCGCTAATATCGAACATAAAACGACCTTCGTTACCTGTTACAAGAGCCGGTATCCCTTCTTCTATCTTCCCTTCCGCGAGAAGTTTATGTACCGCGGCGCTAAAATCACCTTCGTGGGGAATAGAAGCTGTCCATACGGGGGTTTCATTATCTAAAAGAGCCATTTTCAGGCTCGTTGAGCCAATATTTATTCCAAGTGTCTTTAAACTTTGTTCGCGCATTTTGATATTTTAGCAAGGTTATTGTTTTGGGGCAATGGTACTTTATACATTCCTGGACATTCTATAGTAAAAAAACATAAATTTACGCCGATTATATAAGTAGTAATTATGAAAATATCAAAATTAATTATTTTAATTGTCTTTTTTACACAGCTTTTTTATTCCTGTAAATCAATTGAACCGGTAATAGAGCCAGAGATTATTCCTCAGGAAGTTCATACAAGTCATATTCTTTCTGTAACATTCAGCCCGGATGGCAGTTTATTCGCTTCCAGTTCAGGCGATAGAAGCATTAAATTATGGGATACGGTTTCGGGCTCATTAATAAGAACTTTTTCAGGGCATACTTCCGGGGTAAATTCTATTAAATTCAGCCCGGATGGCAAGATGATTGTATCATCCGGTTCCTATGACAGGTCAGTTCGTCTTTGGGATATCGATACAGGGGACGAAATTAGATCTTTTAGTAATTCACGTTCAGTTCAAATAAATTTGATAAACGCGGTAGCGTTTAGCCCTGACGGCAGTTTAATCCTTTCCGCCGGCTCAGAAAATATGGTAAAACTTTGGGATATAAATACAGGCAGAGAAATTAGAACTTTTTACGGCGATTTGGGTATGATAACATCCGTAGCATTCAGCCCGGACGGCAGGCAAATAGTATTTACCGAGCAATCCAACAGCACACATAATTTTACCGCTACCATAAGGCATTACGAAACAGCGACAGGCAGGGAAATCAGAACATATCCAAAATACCGCGATGGAATCTATTCAGTCAGTTTCAGCCCGGACGGCAATAAAATACTTTTTGGAAGCGGTGATGGTTCTATCAAAATGATTGATATCGGCACAGGCAGAGAAGTAAAATCTATCACAGGGCATACAGGCTGGGTAAACACAGTAATTTTCAGCCCTGACGGCACTTTAATACTTTCCGGCTCAGGCGGCAGAGATAACAGCGTAAAACTTTGGCATACGGCAACCGGAAGGGAAATTAGAACTTTTACAGGTCACACCGGCTGGGTTATTTCCGTTTCCTTTAACCCCGACGGCAGCCAAATAATTTCAGGCTCCCGCGACACAAGCATTAAACAATGGGAAACAGAAACCGGAAGGCTAATAAGAACCATCGGGACAGAGAGATAGGTAGTTTACCAGATTGTTAAATCGAAATAAAATTTTTATTTTAACAATTGTAATGTTTTATCATCCAATTTTCCATTTGAAAATTTTTACAATGTATATTATACTCTAAACTGCGGAAAAAATTCGCTAAAGGAAGGAGACAATGAACTTATTAATTTCTGATGAAGCTTTTGAAAATTATATAAAACGAAGTGAAAATAATTATCCTCAAAATTCTCGTATTAGACCAGATAATATGGACTTTTTTGATGCTTTATTATCAGTTGATATGGCAGCAACCTCAGAAGGTCGGGAAATTCTTGATGTAATAAGCAAGTTAGACTAGTAAAATGGGTGAACTAAACGAAGGTGCCTTACTTTGTTTTTGGATTGCAAAGCTGCAACCTTTTTATCATCCAAGCATTGATACAACAAAATTAAATTCAAAAATAGCCGTTTGTATATTTTCAAACATGATTTTATTTTATTTTAAAAATAATAAACAAGAAAGGAAAATTCCTCCACATTTTGTTAATGATTTATATTATTCTCTTTTATATAGAGATATAAGTAAAGAATCATTAATACTTCTGGCAGAAAGTTTTATAGAAAAAAATCATATTAATCGTATATAAAAAAAGTGCCAGGCACCATTCATGCCCGACACTTTCGCAATATCTGTCTAAATAAAGTGGTGCCTGCCAAACTAGGGGCGGACAAGACGGAAACCGTAGATGTTGTTCCGATTGGACGGAGTGTCGTAGTCACGGCCCGCGGAACGCAAGTCCGCAGCCGAAAGGAGCCAGCTTCCACCACGCAGCACGCGGTCAGACCCCGAAGACGCGCCCATTGGATCTGTTGTATTTACAAAACTGTAATCTCCATACCAATCCCAACACCACTCCCATACATTACCGTGCATGTCAAATAATCCCCATTGATTAGGCGGAAAACTTCCTACATTTGTCGTCGTGCTTCTATTATAATTAAAATTAGCGTTGTTCGATGTTATCGTATTACCAGTATTGTAAGCTGTCGTAGTTCCAGCACGGCACGCGTATTCCCACTCAGCTTCTGTAGGTAATCTGTAACCGTTAGCGTTACGGTTCCATGTTACTGTAGCGCTTGTTATTGGATTACCTGTCGCCGGTACTCTATTTGTAATCGTATAAGCAGGGGTAAGTCCTTCTCTTTGGCTTCTTCTATTACAGTAATCTATAGCGTCAAACCATGTTACCATTTCTACAGGTAAATTTTCTCCTCTAAAGTTACTTGGGTTAGTTCCCATTATTTCCTGATATTCTTTTTGAGTTACAGGAAATTTTCCCATATTAAAACTGCTTACTGTAACCTGACGTTGTATTTCATCAGAGCCACGTCCTGATTCACTTGTTGGGCTTCCCATCATAAATGTTCCGCCCTGTATATGAACAAAACCTTCTGGAGCTGTTTCTAAATTCTGCGCAAACAAAGAACCAACTGACACAATTAAAACAAGAACTAGAAGAAAAAGAAACCTTTTTGTGGTCATTTTAACACTCCCGGTAAATTTATCTAATCTTAAAGATTAAAATACCACATTTTTTAAGGAAATTCAATAATTTGGCGTTAAATAAGAAATTCCAGCAATCGTTGTTTGTCATTCTCTGTCAATTTGCCAATTGGCGTTTTCCCCTTAAATGTATCTAATGACAATGTAATCACTGTGCCAGTATCAACATACGACTGTTTATCAAGACCTGCTAACATCCAGTCGTTTATTTTAAAATACAAGGTTTTTATTTCTTTACTTTTGTTTTCGTATTGTGTTGTAATTTGATAGATATCAACATTACTTTCGTCAACTACAAATACCAGCACAGGACGATCTTTACCGCCGCTGCCCCATGATAGATAGGTAATAAAAATATCAAAAGGTTTTATCAACCATTCACCGCCCAATCATAAATATCCGGGTATTTTTCTTTGTCGATAATAACTTTACCGTTATCGTCAGAGGGCAATGTAACACGTTTTGGGTTTCTCCTCAAAGCCGCTGTTACAATCTGTTCGTCAAGTGTTGGTGTTACTATAGGTTGGAATGGAAGACGGTGTTCTGCAATAATTTGTCTATAAAACATGTCTATTGCCGTTGTTTGATCCAACCCCATACGGCTTAATAGCACCGTAGCAAGCTCTTTTATGTTAGTATCAATTTTGATATTTACATTTGATTTCTTGGCAATCATAATATTTCCTCATAAAAATAATAGTACAATTTAACGCTATTGTCAACATTCTGGCGTTATACTAGAGTATTGTATGAACCAATATCATTTTAACAATTGCAATGTTTTATCATCCAATTTTCCATTAAAATACTTATCAAGTACTTTCTGAAATATAATAGGCGCGTTTTCAATTTGAGAAAATAATGTCATGGAAGAACATAATTTTAAATCATCCGGAAATCCAAATATTTTTTGAGCGTTATCACAATCCAAATCGAGCAAAACCTGAGATATTTCAATTAAACGGTTTCCGAGCAAATCATGCTGTAAATATAATTCCGCTTCATTTATATCTTTAATCGCGTAATACTGTGATATTTCGCTAAAACCTAATCCGATAATCTGCGGAAAAATGAACCACATCCAGTGGCTTTTTTTATAGCCATCTTTTATTTCCTCTAACGCGTTTTTATAACAATTTTCTTGCGCGTCAATAAATCTTTGTAATTGGTTTTCATTAATTGCTTTCATTTGTTTTAATAAATTTACCATATTTCTGGCATACTTTCAATCTTTTATTTTTTAAAAGCGCTTTTTTTATTGAAAAATATTCAATCATGTTGTATATTGTAGATATAATTTGAGATAACAAATTACAATGGCACATCTGACTTTAGTAATAACCTAAAAAATACTTCTCTGGAGCATAATATGCAATTCACTGAAGCAGATGATCTGGTAGAAACAAATGCTTTCTTAACCACGAACCACACGAACTCGTGCTTACAAAGCGTAAATGAACAACAAGATATTTTATATAAGCATGAGAGCTTTAAGATAAATAGCTGTATATACGCAGTCAATAAAAAACTTGGTGTTGGTTTTTTAGAAGCTGTATATCAAGAAGCGTTAGAAATCGAATTAAGACGCCAAAATATTCCTTTTTTAGCACAACATGAATTGAAAATACTATACGATGGAATTCCATTATCAAATAAATATGTAGCTGATATTATATGTTATAATAAGATAATTATTGAACTAAAGGCGGTTGCTACAATAACCAACCATCATAGAGCGCAACTGATGAATTATTTAGCAGCGACAGGATATAATTTGGGATTGCTTATAAACTTTAACGCATTTCCCAAAGCGGATATAATAAGGATAGTGAGATAAAACTAGAAATCAAAGGTTCGTGTGGTTCGTGGTAAAGAATTTTCTTTTTTAAAAACGGTAAATCACCAGAAGAAATAATCAAAGAATATGATAGTTAATAACAACCCTTTGAGTCTTTGTGTGATTTCTTTTGAAAATGAAGTACATAGCGCGATTTTAATATCTAAAATTTCTCCATTCCAATCGTTGTAGTCTCTCCATGACCCGGATACACAACAGTGTTGGGATCCAGAGTTTGCAAACGCCGCAAGCTTTCGAAGAGCTGCTGTGTATTGCCGCCGGTTAGGTCAGTGCGACCGTAGCCGTTTTTAAAAAGTGTGTCTCCTGTAAAAATCATTGCGGTGTTTCTATCCCAAAACGCCACGCCGCCCTGTGTGTGACCGGGGAGGTGCAGTATAGTAAAAGAAGCGATTTCGCTTTCATCTTCGAGTAAAATATCCGGCGGCGGCATGTTTTTCCAAAAAGCGTCGATAAACGCGGTACTACCCATCGCGGATTTTATGCTTACCGAATGAACTTTGTACGCGTCCTCACCCAAATACATGGAATCCTGTTTATGAATGGCGATCCGCAATTGGGCGCCAAAAGTTTCCTTTAAACGCGGCACCGCGCCGATATGGTCAAAATGACCGTGAGATAGTAGAATAAACTTGGGAGTTAAAGAATGTTTCTTTAAAGCGGATATGATCGAGTCGGCTTCGTCGCCGGGATCGATGATAACAGCTCCATCTTGATCAATGGGGTAAACCCAGCAATTAGTTTCTAAGGGTCCTACAACCAGACGATGTACTTTATCAGACATGGAGGGATAATAACACGAGATTTGCAATTTTTCTAGTTATTATTTTAGTAGTAATAATTTGTTACGGTATTATTCCCATAACAGGCGGATTTTATAACCGCCATAAATGGAAACGTTTCAGGAACCGTTTTAATTTTTTGCGTCTAAATCCTTTATTGGACTACCGGTTATACCGTCAGATAGGTAATGAAAACGGTTTAAGAATTGAAAAATCCGCGGGCGATTTTTTTCGCTTTATTGGAAATGTCGAATCCATAACCGATAACGATACACTTTGGGTCAGGGGTGATGATTTAACAATTCCTGTATCGCTTGAGAAAACAAAATGTTTTTTATTGCCGATGCACGAAGGAGAGGGAGAACCGCAGCCGCCTGAACAGTTTCGATGGAATCGCGTATCAACTTTATCGGAAGGAACAAAAGTTTTTATCGGCGGTTTAATAAAAACGCAGGATAACAGATTAATTTTTACTTCATCAAAAGAACAGCCTTTATTGATAATTTTTTACAGCTGTCCTGATGATGAATTAACAAACAGAATCATTCGCGCGTCAAGAACAAAAAATGAATACTGGAATAGTATAACCCCTGCTTCTTTGGTAATCGGAGCTTTAATATTAATTTCCATAGCGGCATCGTTTCTTGGAAGACCCGCCTTTCGCCTGACAGTAATAGTTTCGTTTGTCGCGGTTTTTGTACCGGTACTTCCCGTACTGCCGCCGGGTTTTCTTTTTACTGTTTTATACCGGCGTTTAACATGGAACGCGAGAAGACTGCGGGTAGAAAGGGATTTAATTCATTTTGATTTAATGCCAGGTATTTCAAAAAACCTGAAAAAAAAATACGCGATCCGCGCGTATACACTTGAAACATTCGCGTGGATAGTAATGCTGCTGGGTGCCGGCATCAATATCGTGTTTATATTTTTGATACTGTTTTCATTTAATATAATTTCATTCTAAACAATGAATTTATATCTACTTATTTCGTGATGGTTCGTGTGGTTCGTGGTAAATTTTTCTTTTAATTATTTTCAATATCAGCTTCAGAGGTTTTGGGTTTGGCGTAATTTACAGAAAGCGTTCTGCCGCGAAATTTAAAACCGGAAAGTTTTTCGATAATTTCATCGGCTTTAGTATCCCTTACCTGCACAAACGAATAGCTGTCAAGTATTTTTATCATGCCGATATCATCTCTTGCCGCTGATGTTTTTGACATGATAAGCGTGATAACTTCTCTTGGAAATAACCTGCGATTTTTACCAATACTGATAAAAAGCTGTTTCGATTCCTCATTTGATAAATTATACTCAACTACCGGTTTTGACGGAGAGGCTTTAATTTTTCTGTTTTTCAGATTCGCGTATTTTTCAACACTTTGAATGTTCGGAGTTTCCCTTTTGTCATAATACATAAAAAGCCAGGCGGCAGCCCATGATCTCTTAAAAAACGAGATTTCCTTTCTATAGAGTTTGTGATATTCACGGAAAATGGATATATCTGTATCTGAATACATTTTATCCAGGATTTCTCTAAGGTTTCTTTCAGCTTTTTCCTTATCAATTGACATATCAACCTCCATTTTCATAAAATAACAGGAAATTCTTATTTTTGCAAGAACATAATTAAAAACATAAGCTCTCTGTTGAATTATTTTTCTCAAATAAGTATATTGATACTACGATGAACACAAATGAACATAGCCAAATGGCGGCTCGCCAGGAACTGCCGACTTGCCACGAAATGGCAAAAGCTTACAACCCAAAATCTTTTGAAGACCGGATTTATTCGTTATGGAAAGATAATGGCGCTTTCAAACCAGAAAGCGGTTCAAACAACAATAAACCTCCCTTTGTTGTAGTAATTCCCCCGCCAAATGTCACAGGTGTCTTGCATCTTGGGCATGGTTTAAATAATAGCCTCCAGGATATAATTGTCCGCTTCCACCGCATGAACGGATCCCCCACGCTTTGGGTGCCAGGCACCGATCACGCAGGTATAGCTACTCAAAATGTTGTCGAACGCAAGTTAAAGGAACAGGGCAAAAATAGAAGAGACTTGGGACGGGAAAAGTTCCTGGAAGAAACATGGAAAGTAAAAAATGAGCATCACGCCATCATCACAAAGCAGCTTGAAAAAATAGGAGCCAGTGTTGATTGGGACAGAGAACGTTTTACAATGGACGAAGGACTTTCGCGCGCTGTACGCGAGGTATTTGTAACTCTTTATGAACGCCAGCTTTTATATAAAGGCAACTATCTTGTAAACTGGTGTACTTCTTGCGGCACTGCTTTAGCCGATGACGAGGTTGAACATGAAGATACTTCCGGAAAAATGTATCATCTTCGTTATTATTTTAGCGATGATAAAGAAAACTATATCGAAATCGCCACAACGCGCCCTGAAACATTGTTAGGTGACACTGCGGTAGCCGCGCACCCGGAAGACGAGCGTTACGCGGCTTTTAAAGGAAAAACTTTACGCCTGCCTCTTACAGAAAGGGATATTCCGATAATTTTTGATACCTATGTTGAACGTACTTTTGGAACTGGAGCGTTAAAAGTTACTCCCGCGCACGATCCCAATGACTGGGAACTCGCGAAACGGCATAATCTTGAAATTATTAATATTTTAAACCCGGATGGAACGTTAAACGAAAGTGTTCCGGAAAAATACCGCGGGCTTTCTGTAAAAAAAGCAAGAGCCGCCGTAATCGAAGATTTACAAGCGGGTAATTGGTATGTAAAAGATGAACCTATAAAACATTCTGTAGGGCACTGTTACCGCTGTAATACTGTAATCGAGCCGTATCTTTCCGAACAATGGTTTGTAAAAATGAAACCGTTAGCCGACAAGGCATTGGAATGCTGGCAGAAAGGCGAAATTGTTTTTTATCCAAAAAAATGGGAAAACACATATAAACACTGGATGGAAAATATCCGCGACTGGTGCGTAAGCCGCCAGTTGTGGTGGGGGCACAGAATCCCGGCGTGGACTTGCGCGGATTGCGGCAAACTTACAGTTTCGCGTAACGACATTAGTTCATGCCCGGAGTGTAAAAGCAAAAACATCGAACA
>WQXE01000013.1 GCA_009784995.1 Treponema sp.
ATATAATTTGGGATTGCTTATAAACTTTAACGCATTTCCCAAAGCGGATATAATAAGGATAGTAAGATAAAACTAGAAATCAAAGGTTCGTGTGGTTCGTGGTAAAAGATCTTCTTTACTAATAAAAAGCGGAAAATCACTGGAAGAAATAATAAAAGAATATGAAGGGTGATGCGCAATAAATTTATCAATTATCCAGTCTGCCGGATTGGAAAATAGCAACCCCTTCGAGAGTGATTTCAAAATTGGAAGGATTAATTTTAATTCTTCCCAGTATTTCCAAAGGACGTTCGATATTTATCGCTACTGGGCTGTAAAAAACAACGGGGACAATACCTTCCAGTATTCTTCTGGTATCATAACCTACAAGAAAATCAAAACGAGTGTATTCGTCCGTTATTTCTACATTGGTCGCCATTCCTCTCCAGATAATATGAACATCTCTAAAAATTATAGGTTCGTTTTTAACTTCGGTTATCGAAGGATTGTCCCTTCTATTAAAGGTGTCAAAACCGGGAACATCCATGTTATCCAAAATAAGGCGAGCCCTGTTTTTTAATCCTTCCGAAGCGTTAGATTCTAATATACGGTTTATATTTATTTTCGCGGCTTCATCGCGATAGGACATAAAAAGATTTAAAGCGTTATCGTATAAATTAATAGCTTCGTCCCGAGTTAATACATATCTGTAAAAACCGTCGATCTGTACGGGATTGTTTCTTTCCTGACTTGTTAGTATAAATTCTGTTACAGGACGCTGGCTTTTTGCCCTGAAAGGATTTGGCAGAACATTCGCGATAGCGAGAATCCCGTATACTATAATAAACGCGGCGCATGATACTAAAGCTATATTGGCGATTTTTTTTGCTTCGATACCGGCGGAAGGAATTGCCGGAAATAATTTTTTTAATCTTTCAAAAGAAATCCAGTCGGACAGCGCTTCTGACACGGAATATTTTCGGATAATGGCAAGAGCTTTTTTAGCGATTTTATTTTTTGGACCCATCTCCTGTACATTTAAATAATATTCTACAGCTTGCCCTGTATTCAAACGCCTTAAATAAAGCACAGCCTGTCCGAGCATTGTGTTAATATTTTTTATTTTTATTTTTCTTGCCAGGTTAAAATATTCATGAGCTTCGGCGAAACTTCCGGAATATAAAGATATAACCGCGTAAAGATAATAAAATTTAAATGAACCGTAGTAATTGTCTTCTTCGTCTTTTAATAATTTTAAAGCTTCTTCATAATAGTGTTTTTTCGCCAGATTTACGGCTTTGTTTAAAATAGGATCGGCTTTCATAACATATTATACCATGATGTATCTTCCGCGGAAAGAATTATTGAATAGGAAATTGTCCTTCCTGTTTCAAGAATTGTAGGTTCAAAAAAATAACAAACAGCGGAATCATTATTAAACGTATGTCCTTCAAGATAATTTAACATCCAGGGAGCATCGAATAATCTTTTCCAGTTCGCGAAATGTATAAAATCAGGTTTTTTTGCCGTATTATCAATCGGGTTAATAATACTTCCCATTAAAGAAGCTCTGCGTCCTCTGGAAATCCAGTACATATCGTTAGCTGTTATTCCAATCAATGTTTCATTTGTAATTTCACGGTTGTTTGTAAAAAAAGGAGTTAACCCCCTTCCCTCTCCCAATTCGGTATCAATAAGAACACGCAATCCCATAAAAATATTCGAATTGCTTATATTCTGGATATTATATGTTATCATAACGCCGTTTACAGCATGGGAACTGACTGTTTTTATAAATGTAAAAACTTTGGTTACTCTTAAATTAGATACTTCAAAAATTACCGAAGGATTACCGCTTTGATTTTCAAATCGTGTGCGAAAGGGTCTGTTTCCAAGACGAAAAATATTTCCGTCTACATAAATCGATGTAAAACTTGTAGTTTGCTCTCGGTTGAATAAAGCCTCATAACGTCCGTTAGTTAGATAGTATAATAAGTAATTGCCTGTTCTTTCGTTTAAGACAAGACGAATATTCCCTACTCTTATGTCGGCGGCGAATATAATACCGCTAATAAAAAATAAAACAAAAAAGAGAAGGAAAACTTTTCGCCAAATCACCACGCTTCCCCCGGTTGAGGTTCATGTTCATGTTCAATATTTATAATAACTTCAGTATTTGTCTGCTCCGCGAGCCGTCTTTGATACATATTTAATGTGTGCTCGAATGTCCTGACTGTCCTTTGATGCTCTTCGCTTGTTCTAAGCGATTCTTCATGGCTCCACTGAAGCAAAGCCAAAAGCTCGGCTTCAATTTTTTTATGCTTTATTAAATCCAGGCGATACGCGGCGGCTTCGATTTTAGGGCTTTCCGGGTATCTTCCAATGACCCACGCGTAAAACTTTTCCGCTTCATCAAATTGATTTAAGGCATACAGACATTCGCCAATCCAGAAAAACGCCGCGGCTCTTCGATCCGCTGATTCACGATCAGAATCGTTTGTCGAAGCGTTATAACGGTTAAAAAGGAAAATCGCGTCCTCATGGAAACCGCGCATATGGTAAACCCTTGCCCGGTGATATACTATGTCCCTCGCGAAGGTAGAATTTGGAGCTATTCTTTCAAGTTCGTCCATATCTCTGATCGCGGAGCCAAAATCGGAATAGGCAAGCTGGCTTAAAATTACCCAATAAAGAGCGGCAACTCTGTCATTCGCTGTCCGGGAAATTTCCTGAGCGCGGCGGAATTCAATGGCGGCTTCTTCAAAGCGGAAAATATTATATAACTGAGCTCCGTTTTGAAATCTCCGTGTATATGTTTCCTGTTCAAGTTCCAGTCCAAAAGATGAAAAAACCGGAAACAATATAAAGATTAATAAAAATGGGCAAAATATGTAATTTCTTTGCTTCATAACCATATTATAATGAATTTATAAGGAAAATGCCAATATTTATACTTAATTTTGAAGTTTTGTGATTAGTGATTTTTTATCCAAACTGGAAAAAAAAGCCGAACCTATAACCAAAGTGTCGGCGCCGGCGTTTTTGGCTTGTTCCGCGGTTTGTTCGTTTATACCGCCGTCAACAGAAATGCGAAAATCTAATCCGGCATTATCCCTAATTTTCTTTAATTTTTCTACTTTTTCAAGACATTCTGGGATAATGACCTGCCCGCCAAAACCGGGATTTACTGTCATAACTAATGCCAAATCGATAAAGGGAAGTATTTCTTCCAATACCGAACAGGGAGTAGAAGGAGCGATCGCGATGCCTGCTTTCAAACCCAGATCTCGTATTTCTGTTAAAAACTTTTGTGAATGTACCTCTGATTCATAATGAAATGTGATTATATCGGCTCCCGATTCCGCGAATTTTTTAATAAAACGTCCCGGTTGTACTACCATAAGATGCACGTCCAGAATCGCTTTTGTTTTGCCGCGAAGGGCGCGGACAAGGTGGTGGCCAAAGGTAATATTCGGCACAAATGAACCGTCCATTACATCCATGTGGATCCATCCGGCTCCCGAAGTCTCAATCTGCGAAACGGCTCCTCCAAAATCCGAAAAATCAGCCGACAGAATTGACGGGGAAACAATAGTTTTATTCAAGGTCCTACCTGCATGAGCACATCATACATACTGCGAATACTATTGTCAAACCATTAAAAAATGGTATAATGATTAATAGAAATAATGGAAAATGAACAGGTTTCGCTACCAGGCAGCATAGAGCTTATGAAGAAAGCCTATGAAAAACTGAAAGCCTCTGATGTTATGGCTGCTTGTTTATTAATGGAACAAGCTCTGGAGCTTGACTTCGAAAATGAGGAAATCAAATACGCGTTAAAAAGCGTAAATTGGTGGCTTGAAAATACCAGGAGGATTGACGAAATAGAAAACCCTTTTGAAAAGGGTTCGTTTATTATTTCACTATTTAAGCAATATCATATTTTTTTGGAGCATTTAAACAGACAATCAGATTCAAACTTTGAACAGTGTCAGTACGCTGTGCGGTTTTTTGTTTATTCAAAAGCTTTGTTTTATTTTGAAGGATTATTAACAAATCCGTCAAACCAGAATGATTATGGTTTATTGCTTTTTGTAGGACGCTGTTATAAAGGTCTTGGCAATTACGACGAAGCGCTGGATTATCTTGAGCAGGCTTTGCGTATTAAAAAAGAGGACGCGGAAATCCTCGCTGAAGTTGCCGATGTTAACGCGCTTTTAGCGCAATTAAAAACAGCGAAAGCACTTTTTAGAGAAGCCTTTTTTATCGATCCGGCAAAGATTGAAATCAGGTTTTTGGAATCAGCGCTTATTCTTAAACTGCGCGATAAAGTTCGGGAGCTTGGGTTTACAAATGGTCAGATTGCCGACTGGATACCGGTTTATGGTTTTCTATGGGGTGTATTTTCCGTAAAACGTGAATTAAAACAAATGGAGGCAGGAAGGTTAAAACAGTCGATTTTTTCGCTGGAAGCCGAATATGAATCAAATCCCGCTAAACGGGATATATTAAAACCTAGACTTTTAAATCATTATTTCTGGCTGATCGATCATTGTGAAATCAGCCATGAGGATTCTTCCCTTGTAGAAGAAACCTTGTTAAAAATAAAAGTTACCGATCCGGATATTTATAATATGTATGCCGGTTAGATTGATGAGGAGTGAAAAATTATGAGTGAAACAACAGTGACACAATCAGAAAATGCCCAGGCGCTTTTAAAAAATTTACAGGAAACCCTGAACGAAGAAAAGTGGACAAGGGCAAGTCTCGGTAATTATTCAACTAACCAGTTTAAAGACCTTGATGTAATTCTTAAAAAAGCCCGCGAAGAAAAAGTTCTTGATGATCTAAAAAAAAGCTGCGATGACCACCTGATGGTTACAAGAAACAGTATAATCGCTCTTTATCTTTCAGGAATGATCGCTTTATCCCGTCAGATTATCGACGACTCCGCGATGATAAATCTTGTATCGATTTTTTTGGATAACCACAAATGGAATATTGTAAAATATCTTTGCGAAAGAATTCTTGATTACGGAGAATCAAAATACGCGCTTCGCACTCTCGCGGATTGTTATAAAAACGATAACGAAGAAGATAAAATATTTGATGTTTGGGAAAGACTTGTAAAAGTAGATTTTGATGAAGCCGACATTGTAAAATCCATTGCCGAACATTATGAAAAACAAAAAAATAAAGAAGAATCTATTGATTACTACAAAAAAGCCCTTCACAGATATATTAACAAAGCGAACTATTCCAACATTCGTGAAATATGGGAAAAACTTGTAAATATAAACGTAGAGGATATCGAATTCTTCCTTCACATTCAGAAAAAAATCGCGAAAACCATAAGCGACGATAAAGCTGTTTCGTTATTAAACGAACTTTACGCGAAATATAAAGAAAAAGACGTTGATATCGCGATAAAAATCCTTAAAATCGTTCTTGAATATGATGAAAAGGACGTTCACGCAAGAAGAGAAATAATCGAATGTTACAGAAAAAAATACGCGTCACACAGCCAGCTGGAAGAATATGTTCGAATTTCTAACCTTTCGCAAAATTACCGCGCGGTACATCAGGCAATCGCTGATTTTGAAAAACACATTTCTTTCGACAAAGGCAACTTCGTTTATCACAGAACATGGCATGTCGGACGAATCGCCGGAATTGTCGGCGATGAAATTAAAATCGACTTTATAAAAAAGCGCGGTCATTCAATGTCTTTAAAAATGGCGGTAGACGCGCTTCAAACCCTTTCCAAAGATCATATCTGGGTTTTAAAAGCTACCAAAAAAAGAGACGAAATAAGAGAGAAAATTAAAGACAAAGACGAAAATATTATCTGGACATTAAAAACCATAATTAAAAGTTTTGGCAATGCCTGCGACATGAAAAAAATTAAAGCCGAACTATCTCCCGACCTCCTTACAACAGGCGAATGGTCAACATGGAGTTCAAAAGCCCGCGATATTTTAAAATCGAATCCCGATTTTGGAGTAGACCCCGACAATAGCGATGTCTTTATTGTGCGTGACAGTCAGGTTAGCGTAACGGAAAAACTTTACAGTGAATTCGCGGCGCAGAAAAACTTTTATGACAAAGTATCGGCATTCAGGGATTATACGAGTAATAAAAAAGCAGACCCCGATTCAGAATACTTTAAAGAAATGTTTTCTTATTTTACAGGTTTTCTTACATCATCAGCTTCCGTACAGGAAACGCGCAAAAATTCAGAAACAATTAATCAGAACGCGGAATACGCCATAGCCAGTTTTCTTTTAATTAACGAGCTCGCGTCAAGTAAAAACTACGGTTTTTTAAAATCTTCCATTACTGTAAATTTTCGCGATGTATTCGCGAATATTAAAAATGTTCCTGTCATGTTCGGGAATATGAAAGATTCAAGATTAAAATCGGAGCTTCTTACTAACATTAAACTTCATATTAATGAATGGTCTGATGTTTATATCAAATTATTCCCGTATTCGCAATTGGCGACAATTACAGAGCAGCTGGAGGAAGGCGGTTTTGACAATAAACTTTCTGTCCTTTGCGGCGACTGTTTTGATCAATACCGCGATAACCGCGAAGCTGTTGTCTGGTTATTAAAAAACGCGCGGGGAAAAAACTGGTTTAAAGAAGCCAATATCAGCATCGAAAAACAGCTTATAACTTTAATTCATATATTGGACATTACTTTCCGTGATATAAAAAATCACAAAGATACGGTTGAAAACAAAAAAATCAATAAACTTGTACATAACGTTCTTTTTAAAGACGGCGAATTAAACGCGTTTATCGACACTTCCGACGAAGAGGCGATAATCAGAATATTTACATTTATTAACGGTGTAAAAGATTTAGATCCGCAGGATAAGGTAAATCTGCGTTCCAGAATTCTTGATAAGTATCCCGGCTTTAAATTCTTTGGGGATGTCGAAAAGAAGATATCAAGAGGTCTTATGGTTACCAAAGCCATGTACGAGGAAAAGAAAAGACAACTCGCTCATATCATGGATGTGGAAGTCCCCGCGAACTCCAAAGAAATCGAATATGCCCTGTCTTTGGGCGATTTACGGGAAAACGCCGAATACAAAGCCGCGAAAGAAAAGCAGGAACAGCTTAACTCACAGGTTGCCAAACTTAAAGAAGATATTGAAAGAGCGCAGTTCTTTGATCCCAATTCAATTAATACCTCCAAAGTATCCTTTGGAACAAAGGTTGTTCTTTATAACGAAACCATCGGAATTAAAGAAGAATACACCATTCTTGGACCCTGGGAATCGGATCCAAAAAATAATATTATTTCCTATCTTTCTCCTTTCGGTAATGCTATACTTAACAAAATGGAAGGTGACAGGTTCGAATTCGCGGTTGACTTTGCCATCAGCGAAGAAAGAATTTCATACCTGGTAGAAAAAATAATACCGGTTGAAATTTAATTGTTTTATATACTTTGAAGGGGTAAATATGAAAAGAGCTATTCTGGCAATTGTACTTGTAATTTTCGCGTGTTTTTTCGTTTATGGACAAAACTCCCCTATCGATCTTGTTTTACTTTTAGATACTTCATCAAGTATGAGTTCGTCTTATGATAATGTAAATGATTATTTAACAGGCGCATTTTTATCTGAATTTTTAAGAGTAGGAGACACTTTTCATTTAATTACTTTTTCAGGAACAACAAGGCTTGATGTTTCAAGGCGCATTTCCGGAATTGGCGTTGTTGAGACTATCATCGGGCGAATGCTGCTTCATTACCCAATAGAAAGAGGAAACAATGCCGGCGGCGCTTTAACCTTTACAGAACAATACCTTACTACCCTGCCGGAACGTTCAAAAAAAATAGTTTTAATTACATTAGGCAATTCCAATACAAACAATCTTGTAAGCGAATCAAGGCAGCGTCTTAATTCCAGAGATACAACCATCGATTACATTCAGGTAACAGCCGGGCAGCCTTTAACAAACTTGCCGGTTTCAGGCCGTTCGCCGGCAGCCGGCTCGACAGGACAGACCGGTACAGGATCAGGAATAGATTCACAACAGCCTGATGATTCAACTCAAACCAATCAACAAGACGGTGTTACAGATTCAACAGGTTTAACACCTGTAACTCCTGACAACTTAACAGACACAAGAGATTGGGACGCTTCGATGCCCTGGATAATTGGTTTGATTATTCTTGGTTTACTTCTTTTAGGTTTATTAATGTTCTTTGTCGCGAGAAGAGTAAAATCCGGTCCTAACCGTGAAATAGCGACAGCTAGAGCGGGAAGCGCCGCGGCAGCGGGCGCGAAAGCGGCAACAAATGAAAAATTTGTTGACCATTCAAAAGACCTCGCTAAATACGCTTCAGCTCAAAACAGGCGTACAACTCCTTATGATGACCGTCCAACAGCCATAGATAAAAATAAACCTATTATAATAAATCCATCAGGACCATTATTGTTAAATCTTTATGTTGATGAACAAAGTGTCGCTATTGGTAAAAGGAATATTCATTCATTAAAATCAGGTTACTCGTTATCAGTTGGCGGCAGTAAATCTGATGACTTCTATATGTTCCTTGTTCCGCTTCCCGGTAATTTGGGAGAAATCCGAAGGAACGGAAGTCAGCTTACATTTATTCCAAAAAAGCCAAAATACTTTCCTGATATTGGTTCAAGTGAAGTAAGAGACTGCTTATATAAAACAATCCGTGTTATTTCCGATAAGAATTATGAAGTTCGCTTTAGATTTGAAATGTATGAAGATCCTTTAATTGTTTTAAATCGTATGTTAATGTCGGTTAAAGTTCCCGGATGATGTGTAATCCATAACCTTTTTTACCTGTAAGGCAGCCGTCCTTCATTATAAAATTTCCTCTTATAATAGTCGCGACAGGGAACCCTTGTACATCCGTTCCGTCATACGGGCTTGTTTTACTTTTTGAATGAAGCTCGTTTGCCAAAATTTTCTTTTTTTGTTTCATATCAACAATTGTAATGTCTCCGTCCGCGCCGGGAAATAGATTTCCTTTTCGCGGATATATACCCCATATTTTCGCCGGAGCTTCGCTAGCGAGAGAAACATATTTTTGTAAAGTTAAATTTCCTTTATTAATTTCGTTTAACATAAGAGGTACAGAAGTTTCCACTCCGCAAAGACCTGCAGGAGTTTCCCAGACTGGAAGTGATTTTTCCGCTATTGTATGCGGCGCGTGATCGCTTGCTATCATGTCTATTACGCCGTTTTTAACCGCTTCCCATAATCTAATACGGTGAATTTCATCGCGGATCGGAGGATAAACCTTTTGTACATTTTTTTTCGCGTTTAAAAAAAGATAATGGGGGCATGTTTCCGCCGTTATATCTATACCCTTTTTTTTGGCATCAGCTGTCATTTTGGCGCCGTCCGCTGATGTAATATGGTGAATGTGTATCCTGGCTTTTGTATATTGCGCGTAACAAATAGCGGTTTGAATCGCGAGCGCTTCGGAAAACACAGGTCTCGCGGCGTTTAATAAAATGCCGGCTTCGCCGATGTAGGACTCCCTATTTTTAAACATATTTGTGTAATAGTCATTTAGTTCGCTTGTTTCACAATGAAAACCTATTCTCATACCCAAACACGCGCATTCTTCCATCTGCCGAAGCAGATTCACGCGCGAAGGAGCGGCAATATCACCTGTAGATGTTCCAAGAAATATTTTAAATCCTAAAGCTCCCGCTAATTTTAAATCTTCAATTTGTTCGGTATTTTCATTATTTAATAAAGCGAAAAACGCGAAATCGACATAGGATTTTTCTGAAGCGATATTAATTTTATTTTTTAAATGTTCAACAGATAAAGTTGGCGGAATAACATTGGGCATATCCGCGATCATGGTTATGCCACCCATAGCCGCCGCCAAACTTCCGGTTTCAAAGTCCTCTTTTTCTGTGAGACCGGGATCGCGGAAATGAACATGAGCGTCGATTATTCCCGGAAGAATGTGTAAACCTTTGGCGTTATAAACCTCATCTGCCGTATCGGTTTTTTTAACATTGCCGAGATTTTCTATTTTACCGTTTTTTACAGCGACATCTCCCTTAAAAGTTTTTTCGGGAGTAACAATGGTACCGTCTTTAATAATCAAGTCATAACGCATGGTTAATTATACTATACTAATCATAAAAAAGGGATAATCCATATACTTTTTTTGTTCCAGCCTGTTTAAGAACCTGCGCGATTACTTCCATTGTGGAGCCTGTTGTTATGACATCATCTATTATAAGAGCGGTTTTTGGAGCTTTGCCTTTAATAAAAATACGCCCTTTTAAATTTTCCATACGTTCAGCTCTGTTTAATTGTTTTTGTATTTTGGATTTTTTTCTTTTTAAACAGCGGTTTACAGTAAAATTTGACTGTTTTTTTAACTTTTTAACCAAGAAGTCTACCTGATCCCATCCCAGATTTTTAATCTTTCCGGGTCTTGGAGGAACAGGAACAATTTCTATATTTTCAAATAATGGCTCGTTTTTAATAACTTCTGTAATTAATTCGGCAAACAAGTTCGCCAGAATCAGGTTCTTTTTGAATTTATATTCTGTAAGAAGTTTACGGTATTTTCCCATATACGGAAAAAATGTCCAAAGGCGATCGATATTACTTTTTTCTTCTTTTAAATTTTCTTTATTTCTGCATTGTAAGCAGGTTTCAATTTCCGAAATTAATGGTTTACCGCAAATATTACATTTATTTTCGTTAATATAATTAATATCGCTATGGCATTTTTCACAAAGACCATAATGAATTTCTTTTGATTCTGTTAGACTAACATCGCACAAAACACAGGAACCGGGAAAGAAAAAGTTTTTAATCAAATAAAAAAAGTTCATTTGTTTCATTCTTCTTTATTGGTTGTTCTTTTGGTTTTTCTATATCTTCGATTTTTTCGATTATTTTCTCATTATTTATGGAAATTTTCTCACTATGAAATGTATTACTTAAATTTAAATCGCGTTCTTTTAAAAGGTTCATTATTTGCTGCGCTCTTTGAAGCACATGACTTGAAAGACCGGCTAACATGGCAACATGAATACCATAGGATTCAGCGGCAGTACCTTCTTTTAACTTGCGTAAAAAGATAATTTTTTCTCCTCGTTCCAAAACTTCCATTGAACGATTCGCGAGTTTAGGATGAGAGAGCATCGAAAGTTCATGAAAGTGAGTCGCGAATAACGACCTGCATCCAATACGGTTTAACAGTTCTTCGCTTACAGCCCACGCGATTGAAAGACCGTCATTTGTTCCTGTACCCCTGCCTACTTCGTCCATTATAACAAGGCTTTTTTTCGTAGCTGTATTTAAAATAAAAGCTGTTTCATTCATTTCTACAAGGAATGTAGATTCACCCCTCGCGAGATTATCGGACGCGCCTACTCTGCAATATATACGGTCACAAATGCCGATTTTAGCTTCTGTCGCTGGAACAAAGCTGCCCGCCTGCGCCATTATCGTAATTAAAGCGGCAGATCTAAGATATGTGGATTTTCCCGCCATATTGGGACCTGTAATCATCGCGAACGATATTTCACCTAACTCAGTTCCAAGTATTATATTATTTGGAATATAATCCCCTCGGTTTAAGTGAGCTTCAACTACAGGGTGGCGGCCTTCAATAATTTCAAGTTTTCCATCGTCTGTTAAAATAGGGCGTGTCCAACCTCTTATGGACGCTGCTTTCGCGAGCGATTGTACCGCGTCAATTTCCGCGAGGCGGCGAGCGGCATTGGTTAAAATAAACAAAGATTTTTTTATCTCTTCGCGGATTTCCAAAAAGAGAGTTCTTTCCAGCTCTGTAACTTTATCCGACGCTCCATTAATTTCTGATTCCAGTTCCGCCAAACGTACTGTCGAATACCGCTCGCCGCCGACAATACCCTGCCTTCTAATAAAATGTTTTGGGACTTTTTCCAAATTTGTTTTTGTAACTTCAAAAAAATAACCGATTAAACGGTTGTAACGAATTTTTAGACTTGTTATTCCTGTTTCCTGTTTTTCTTCTTCAAGATAATTTTCCAGTATTTGTCTGCTGTTATCCTTCATTAATCGCAGGTTATCCAACTCTTTATTATATCCTTCTTTTATTAAATTACCTTCGTTAAGCAAAATAGAAGGTTCATTCATTATTCCTTTTTCCAGTAATTCAAGTACATCAGCTAATATAATAAAAGATTCATTTTTAATATTTTCATCACTTTCAAACCGCGGTTTATCCTGTCCGTAAAGCTCCATTACAGCGTTATACGAAATAACAGCCATTTTAATCGCCAGTAAGTCTCTGCCGTGCGCTTTATCCATCGCAAGCCTTGAACATAATCTTTCCAGGTCGGGAGTTTTTCCAAATATATCGCGAAGGCGGCTTAATTTTCCCTGGTCGCGGTATAGGTCTTCTACCAAATTAAGGCGGTTATTTATTTTTTTTATGTCACGCAAAGGATGTAAAACGCGTCTTTTTAATAATCTTTTTCCCATTGAACAGCGGGTTTCGTCCAGTACTTCCAAAAGCGAAAATCGAACATCACCATCGCGTTGATTTTTTAACAGTTCAAGGTTTCTTTGGCTTGATTCGTCAATTCCCATAAATTCGGTATCACGGTATATTTTTATTGTTTTGATATGAGGAAGCAGGCTTTTTGATGTATTATCAAGATAATCGAGTAACGCTCCCGCCGATACAATTTCTCCGCTGCCCTCTTCCAAACCAAAACTTTTTAAATTCGCGAGACCAAATTGTTTTTCCAGCCTTGATTTTGCCTGAACAGGATCAAAAAGCCAATCTGCCCAGCGGTTTAAAACAATGGCGCTTCTGTCAAAAATCGCAGACGCGATATCTTTTTCTTCTTCCAATAAAGATTCCTGAATTAACATTTCTTTTATTTGAAGGCGTTCAAGTTCCTGACGAAGCACTTCTACATCGTTTTTGGAAAAACTTGTAGAAAAAAAATCTCCTGTAGAAATTTCGATATATGAAAATGAAAGTAAAGACGCACAACTTGCCGCGAGGCAGCAAAGATAATTTGAGCTTCCCTTATCCAGAAAATCTTCATCTACTGTTGTACCCGGAGTGATTACTTCTACTACATCACGTTCCACAATTTTATTGCTTTTTGACGGAGCGGTTAACTGCTCGCATACAGCTATTTTTTTTCCAAGTTTTAAAAGTCTCGCGATATATGTTCTGGAAGCGTGATACGGAATACCGCACATCGGAAGTCCGTTACGGTTTGTAAGTGTCAAATTTAAAAGAGCGGATACTTCAATAGCGTCTTGAGCGAACATTTCATAAAAATCACCAAGACGGAAAAACAGTACATTTCCTTCATGTTCTTTTTTTATGCGCCTGTATTGCTCAAGCATCGGAGTATTATTCATATGAATACAACGAAAGCTGTGCCATTATGTTTCTTTTACTACCTGGCTCTTCTCGTTCGCAGACTATTAAGTAATCTTTCTGTTATATCAGTTGAATTGGCAAACCAAACCAAACCGGGAGTATTTTTAATGTCAAAAACATGAGTAAATCCTTCGCTTTCCGCGATATAACGTATTTCATCATGTACCTGGCTTAAAAACGAACCTGATTCCATAAGGCGCTTTCTTTCCGCGTCAAGTTCCGCGGTTCTTGCCTGGAAAAAAACACGCAGGTTTTCATTTCTTGTATTAATTTCTGTTTCAAGCCTTATCATTTCTCTTTGGTCGTCGTTCGCGATTGCTGTAGCAAGCCTTGAATTAAGGTTGCGTATATCTGTCTGCATTCTTTCAATATCGCGTTGTACATTCGCAGCGCGTGTTTCAAAATTTCTTACAGCTTGCGATTCCCTGAAAAATTCCGTGTAGACTTTTGGAAGGTCAACAACAGCGATTCTTGAAATGTGCTGTCCGAATACTGAGCCTGTAAAAATAAAACCCAGCATTAATAAAACTAAAAACTTCTTAACCATAACTACCTCTATTTAATTTTACTTTAATATGACAATACAAACGACATTACAATATCAAGTCCGTCTTTTTTTTCCGGATCATTACTCGCGAAAAGCGCTCCTTTCTGCCATTCAATTCTATCATCTGGAATTTTAAAACGTTTTACAAGGCTTATTCGTATCGGGAATTGTGGAATCGCGAATCTAAAACCTCCGCCAAAACCAAATCTTAAATTATCAATTCCAAAATCTTTAAAATAATAACCTTCTTCTGTATCTACACCCGCTGTTTCAAAAAATAAATCAAACGCTAAAAGTCCCCTTACTAATGGGAAACGCATTTCTACCCATGAATCCAAAAGTAAAAGTCCCTTGTTCGCGAATTCAGAATTCCATCCCCTTCCTATAAACATTCCGTCTACCGCGAGTTTATTACCGTCTACGATTTTTGGTTTTCCATCCATTTCCCGCCCGGGTTGCGCGAATATAGTTGATAATCCCACATGGAATGCCAATACATTTTTAAAACTCCAGTTTTCTGTTACCGGAATATCAAATAAAGTTAAATAGTACTGCGCTTTTGAATCGTTTCTTATATAATATTCTCTTTCGCCTTCAATAATTCCCTGAAAACTGGTTCTGTTATAAAGATAATAACCCCTGCTTGGATCATAAAAAATATCGCGTTGATCCAGTGAAACCGCTGTCCAAATTGAATTTCGCGGAGTCCAATCATTATTTGATTCTCTAAGCACAGGATCGAAAGGTCTGTATAATTCATCGTCATACGAAATATATGTAATACCTACACGCGCTCCGCCGTTTAAACCAAAATTACCAAACGCTGTCGGCCATCTGTATCCTGATGAAAAACCTAAAGATAGATACCATTGATCATAAGGCATTAAATAATCCCTTGTTGGCACCTTATTATTATCTTCATATTCTTTTCTTGAACTAAATCCGTCCGGAAACGCGAATGGCTCATTGCCTTCAAACCACGGCGCGCTATTGTTCATAGGAGCGTGACGCCTTGAATAATTAGCGGTAAAATCAATACCAAGTGATAATGGCAATCCAAATACCCATCTGTGTAAATAATTAATTGATAACGCTGTTGTATCTACAACAGACGAATTTACTTCGACTCCCAATTGATTCCCGTAACCGGCAAGGTTGCGATCGTTCCATTTTAAAAGCCCCGATATAGGGAATGAATCAGGATCGGCGCTGCCGGCGAATGTTAAACCAAATTGCACGTCTGTAGTCGGCTGTTCTTCAAAAGTAAAAACCAAATCCATAAGGTTTTCGGTGCTGCCCTGTAAAGTGTCAGGTATAACCATCGAGAAAAATTGCAGATTATAAAGATTGCGAAGCGCGTCCAGAATTTTTGTTCTGGAAAATACATCGCCGGGTTCCATCGGAATTTCTCTTAAAATAACCTCATCTTTTGTTTTGTGATTTCCAAGTATAATAATATTTTCGATATAAGCTCTGCTTCTTTCTACAATTGTTATTGAATAAGAAAGCGTATTGGTCTGAGTATTTTTTTCCGGTGTTCTTATTAATGAATTATATATATAACCGTTTTCAAAATAAAGATCCGCGACTCGCTGCATGTCCATTTCAAGCCTTGTCATATTTACAGTATCACCGACTCTGGATGAAATAAGCCTGGAAAGCTGTTCTTCAGAAAATATTATATTGCCTTCAAAAGTTATTCCGCCGAATTTAAATTCGGTACCTTCACTAATCATGAAGGTTAAAATCATATTTGTTCTTCTTGAATCGGTTTCAAAGGTTCTGGTAACATCGACTACCTGCGCGTCAATATATCCCCTGTCACGATAGTACTTTGTAACAGCTTCCCTGTCGGCAAGCAGTTTAGCTTCCTGAAAAGCGCCGTCATTTAATAGAGAACGTGTTTTTAAAGACAGTTGACCTCTTAGTGTGTTAGCTGAAAACCTGGAATTTCCCTGGAATTCGATTTTTGAAATAGATATTTGTTCGCGTTCAACAATATTAAATATTAAAGTTATGGATGAATCACCCGATTGTGATTCAGTCGCGGTTACAGTCACATTGGGATAACCTTTTTCTATATATTTATTTGTAATCGCTTCTATATCGAGGCGGACTTTTGACTGATTAAAAATTCCGTTAACTCTGGAGATAATTACATCGTTTAATTCCCTGCGTGAAAGTCCTGAATTCCCGGTAAAGATTATTCTGTCTATATGCGGTCTTTCTACTACATTGAATCTGATAATTACTTCGCTTCCCGCCGGGTTCGCGCGAATTGTATATGGTTCTATACGATCAAAATATTCAAGAGCGTAAAGTCTTCCCTGAATTTCCCAAAATATATTATCGTCAAAAATACGGCCTTTATACGGATTCATTAAAGGTTCAAGCTCGGCTTGTGTCACATTTTGAAGCCCGGTAAAAATTATATCCCTTATTGGTTTTCCCCGATACCATTCTTCATCCTGCTCCTGAGAAAAGCACAAAAATGCTGTTATAAAGAATAAGAAAACAAATACTCTAAATTTCATCGAAACTCCTAAAAAGACATACTCCATCTTAGAGTAATTGAACTTCCGCTTACCCACCAGTTTTCGGGGTGATATGGGAAAAAATCCCACCTTATATTTACAAAAGGACTTTGTAACTCAATTCCGATATCCGGTTCAAAGACCATACCGCCAAATGAAGTGTTATTTTCATCATACCTCATTGTAAGCATACCCTGAATGAACATATCTCGTCCTATGTACTTACCTATAAAAACAGTTGTATTATCAAAATAGTTACCTACACCTTGATTACTGTCAACAGGATTTTGCCCAAACCCTGAAAATCCTTCCATAAACACATTTTGAAAAAATCTTGTTCTTACGCTGAACATATCCAGTCCTAAAAAGTCCCTCATTTGCCGCTCAATTTGACGAAAAAACACAAATTGTGATAAAGTATCAGAACTGGCGATAATTTGAGTCAAAACCTCTGTAGAAGATGAAATAAGGAAACGCGCCATATCTGTATTATCTTCTCCCTGGATATTAGAGAAATTCTGCCCTAAAATCGAATAAATTTCAAGCATGGTTAAGCTTGGATTTGACTCAAAACGCGGCTCAAACCTTAATAAAGGCTGATTTTCAACTATCATTGATATCGTAACATTCCCCGCTTCGGCGCGGTCTCGAATTTCGGCTCTCGCGGTAATACGGGGATCAAATTGGTTTTCATTCTCCCTAAATACAATATTACCCTGACGAATGAAAAAACTGCGAACCAGATAATAAATTTCGCCCGATCTTATCCTTACATCACTATTTAATGAATATTGACCAGCCTGAGAATCAGCGGAAATTAAAATTACAGTACCCATTTCGGGGTTTGCCCTGATAATTGGACTTATAATAGGCCATGTAAATTCAACCATCGATCCAGTTGTAATCCTCATATTTACAAATGTATTAAACGATCCCATGTAATGCGTATTTTCCGCGTGATGCGTAATTTCATCGATATTTAATCCAAGTTCAGCGTAATTGGTATGAAGATCTCCCGTTAATTCAACAAATTGATCAATATCGATATTTATTTTTAGATTTCCTGAAGCGTTTCCTTCCGCCAGAAAACCTGAAATATTAAAACCATAAGGAACAGGGCTTTCTCTTGGAATTGATATATCCAAATAAATATTTTTGGGAATCCAGTGTTCAAACTGAAACCATCCGTTAGTAATACCGCCGCCGCTTCCTACCGCTGTAACAATCGGACCAAAGGTCATTTCATTTCCTTCGGCGGTGATTAAAAATGGTACGGGTCTAATGTCTTCTGTTATATAATTAGGAACCACAAAACGCATACTGGAAGCTCTAACAACTCCATAAAAACCGGGATTCCAAATAGGACCTCTAAAATCCATGTGACCGGATATATAACCGCCGGCTATTCTAAATTCTTCTATATCCGGCATCAGGTTCCAAAACGAAAACATATCCATATATAAATTGTGACAGCTCGCGTCTATAATTCCTTCTTTGTATGTACCTGTAATTGTTCCATGTAACGGGAAAGGAGAAGCAAGACCTAACATAAAACTTCCGTCACTTTCCATATCAAGTCTTAAAAAATCTCTTATTCCTCCTGTTACAGAAACATTTCCATTCGCGCTTGAAAATAAAAAAGTCATTTTGTTATGTGATAAATTTCCATATTTCGCGTTTTCAATTGAAACAGTTCCGTTAAATTCGTTAAATACTTTTTCTATATCCAGCCAGCTGTTTATTTTTTCAAAGTCCGCGTTAAAATCCAATACTCCTTCTATATTTTTATCTAACGCGAAACCGTCTATTACCGCTGTTGTCCTAGCGACTCCCTGAGAAATATTTATATATAACTCAGGCAAGAGCGCGCTAATCTCCGGCAGGTTTATATTTAAATTACGAATAAATAATTCATCATCAGATATATAAACATTAACAGAAGCGTACAAAGGATCGTTTTGTATCATTGTGTAAAATGATGTAATATTAAAATTAGCGTTAAAAAGGTTAATTGAATCCCAATGAAATGACATTTCTCCGCTCGCGATTATTGGTTGATTTCCATTGGTTAATCGATTTACATACATATTTGAAACAGTGGCTTTCGCGTTTACCTGTCTGTCTTTATAAATACCTTCGATAAAATAATTTTCGCCTTCTTCATCGCCGTCTGTTAAATTAACCAGTAATTCAATATATGAAAAATTAACATCCCACGATAAATTAATACTTCCCGCGAGAATACCGAATGAATCAATATATAATATATCCCTGAAACTCGCTCCGTCCTGATCTGTAATCCCTGAAAACTTTATCGAGTTTCCTCCCCCATAAATTGCCAAAAAGTGATTTATATCCAAAGTCCAAAAATCTATGGAGTTAAAGCGCAGAGCGCTGAAAAAATTAAGATAAACTGTCTGTGAATTAATTAAAACAGGAAAATCAATCGCTTCCATGTAACCGGAAATCGCGCCTGTATTTGTAATATTGCCAAAAACATGAAACCCGTTTGGATCATGAATAATTAACGTCCTTCTGTCTAAAAGCTGCCCTGTTACATGCCATGCTAAATCCTGATAACTTGCGTTTATAAAAAAGTTTAAATCCATAGGATTAAAGAAATTTAAATTCGCGGAAAAAATCAAATCGTTTTCATCAACAAAAATAATTCCTTCGTTTATGGTAACCTGACGATCGGTTCCGGACAATGACAATTTACCGCCGGCTCCTCCTGTTACAAATGTAATATTTGGAGCGTTATATAAAATATTATTAAAATCCGTTGAAAAGAAAATATCCGTATTTATAAAAGAATCTTTTAAAACATTCTGAGCAAACACGGGAATATTCATGTAATTAAAAAAAGGACGAAAAAATCGAGTGATTTCATAAACAGATAATAATGTTACAGAAACAGACGCTTCAAGCTGACTTTTATTTCTGTTATAGACAGCGTCAAAAAATATATCGCCGTTATTGTCATTGAAACACGATGATGTTATACCTATATCTGTTTCTGATAAAAATATAAAAGTATTAAAATTATTTAAACCGGTATCCGCTATATTAACCCTGTCACTGAAAAATCTGATTTCACCGGGTTTACTTGAAAGGTTAAAAACAGCGTTTATACTTTCATTTCCTGTAAAACTAAAATCATCCAGAGTAATAATTCCAGAA
The DNA here is from genome assembly GCA_009784995.1 of Treponema sp. GTDB lineage: Bacteria > Spirochaetota > Spirochaetia > Treponematales > Breznakiellaceae > WQXQ01. Next base: position 19,673 of record WQXE01000013.1, read on the forward strand.
GGCATTAAGGGTGAAAATTCGATATTACCGGTAAAAGTCAGCATCCCATGAAAAAAACCAACATTATCTGTTTCACTTGCGGGATTTATCGAAGAGCTTAAAGTTAAATTATTAACATATACTGCTTGTTCATTACCATACGCGTTTAAAATAAAAGTGTCAGGCAATAAATCAATCGCGATTTCAGATGTTATACCTCCTCTTAGATCTACACTGTAAGCCACTTTATTTAAATTGGTGTTATAACTTAAATAAGAATTTCCCGTTAGCTGCAAATGAAGGAAATGGCTATAATCCCTTAAATAAGAAGATAAATTAATAATATCTCCGATTTTAAAATCTAAAATATCCAATCGCGCGTTTAAAATACCGGTATTAAACATATAGTTAAAACTATAATTTATAAATGAGTTTTCCAAAGATCTGGAAACATTAATTCCGCTTTCGTTATACGAAAAGGCGATTCTAAAAGGATTAACACTAAACAAAACACGCTGATTGCCGCGTTCCTGCTGTGAAAACGTTACTGTAGAAAATGATATATTGGCTTTGCCATCTTTAAGATCCTGAGAAGTTATACCGCTTAAATTAATTTCTGTTTTAACAGAAACAATCCTGTCAAAAAAATCCTTATTAAGGTATAAAAAGTCAAATTTTCCGTTTAATAATATTTCCCTGTCTTCTTCCAGTATACTAAGATTTAAATCCTCTATTACATATACGGCATCTCCGTCAGAAAGCCTGAAATTACCGTGTCTTATATGATAATTAATCTGACGCGGAAGAAAATCCGCGATCGATTGAATAATTGATTTCTCGCTTTCTTCCTGAGTATCAAACAATTTTGACAATAATTCAAAAGTATCTTTGTCTCTTAACGTATCAATATTTAAATCAGGTCTTTCAATTTGAATTGTATGTACATAAAAATTCTTCCTGACAATTAGTTCGTATAATGAAAATCTAATCCTGATTCGATTTATCGTAAAAACAGGTTCGTCTTCTTTCATAAAATTAAGATTTCTTATGTCGATTGAACCAAAAAAAGAGGGTCGTATTGATGAATATGTAATTCTTAATCCGGTCATTTCTTCTATTTTTTCTATAAAATCCGTACGTAATTGGCGTATTATTTGGCTCAAAGCGGCTTGAATTGGCTGCATGGCAATAGCGGAAAGGCAGATTATTCCACAGAAAATGAGAACTTTAACGTAGAATGAACGGGAAAGCGCTTTTTCCCCGCCTTTTTGAGAAGAATTTGACAAAATTACACCTTGTAATTAATTACTAATACTTTCTATAATTATAATACTTTTACAGGCAAAATGTCACAGGAGTTTTGAATTAAAAATTATGAATAACAAAAATATAATATCAAATTTGATAGTATTTGAAGGCGGAGACGGCAGCGGCACTACTACCCAGCTTTCAATGCTCTGTGAACGGTTAAAAAATAAAAATATTAAGGTTTTTCCAACATTTGAACCTACAGATGGCTGTATTGGCAAGATTATCCGTCAGGCTCTAAGAAAAGAAATATCGATAGATTCAAAGACTCTTGCCTTGCTTTTCGCGGCGGACAGAAATGAACATTTACATGCTTTAGATGGAATTTTAACGCGAGTCAACAATGGAGAGCTTGTTATCTGCGACAGATATGTATTATCTTCGCTTGTTTATCAAGGTATTGAATGCGGGGATGAACTGCCATTGGCGCTTAATTCGGGATTCGGCATCCCGGAAATTACAATTTTTCTTGACATTGACACAAATATAGCTCTTGAACGCGTAAAAGGACGCACTTCGCTTGAAATATATGAATATCTGGATTTTCAGGAAAAAGTACGTGAAAAATATAAAACTTTGGTCAATTTATACCTTGAAACTGGCGCGCGAATTATTACAATAGACGCGTCAAGAAACCCTC
>WQXE01000014.1 GCA_009784995.1 Treponema sp.
CGGATTCTTTTATTAATTTTTTTATTTCTTCTATTTTATTGTTAAGATCGTTCATGAAAGACTCCTTGCTGCTTCGTTGTTAAAACTGTCGGTTTTGTGAAGATCGATAAGCGCCGATATAACTTTTCTCTGTTCACTTCGCTTAACGATAGTATCGACAAAACCTTTTTCCAGCTGAAACTCCGACCTTTGAAATCCTTCGGGGAGGCTTTGCCTGATCGTACCCTCGATAACGCGCGGTCCCGCGAAACCGATTAAAGCGCCGGGTTCCGCCATAATAACGTCAGCTAACATCGCGAAAGAAGCGGTAACTCCGCCTGTAGTAGGATCGCAAAGCATGACAAAATACGGCACACCGGCTTTTGAAAGCTCTGCTGCCGCGCTGGATGTCTTTGCCATTTGTAAAAGAGAAAAAATCCCTTCCTGCATTCTGGCTCCGCCCGATGTTGTAAAAATTAACACAGGTTTTTTTTCTTCGGCTCCTTTAAGAATCGCTCGGGCTACTTTTTCGCCAACAACCGATCCCATTGAGCCGCCCATAAAATTAAATGACATAGCTCCAATAATTATTGGTTTTCCTTCGATTGTACAGCTTCCTGTAATAACGGCTTCTTTCATTTTCGCTTTAGCTTCCGCTACAGATAACTTTTCTTCATAGCCGCTAAGATCAATAGGATTGAGTGAGCGTAAATTACCAGAAAACTCGACAAAGCTGCCTTCGTCGGCAAGATACGCGATACGCTCCATAGGTTCCATTTTGTAATGAAAGCCGCATCCCGTGCATGTATTTAAAGCCGCGCTTACTTCTTCTTTTTTATAAGGGATACCGCACTGCGGACAAACTTCGTTATCTGCTTTTTTTTCTTTATCTGCCATTTTCAACTTCCTTTTCTATTTGCGCGTACCATGATGTTCCAAAATCACCGGAACGAAATACATTATGATTAATAATAAATCTTTGTCTTTCTATGTTTGTTTTAATTCCTTCGATAACAAGTTCACGCAACGCCCTGTCCATACGCGCAAGAGCGTGATTTCTGTCAGTGCCATGTACAATAAGTTTCGCGACCATTGAATCATAATGAGGCGGAACAAAACATCCGTTGTATAAAAATGAATCGAAGCGCACGCCGATGCCGCCCGGGATTTCAAGCCGTGTAATCGCGCCCGGAGTTAGAGCGTTTATCCTGCATTCAATTGACCAGCCGTTCAATGTTATCGCGTTTGGATTTATCTCCATGCGACCTTCCGTACAGGCTAAGATTTGCTGACGGATAATATCAACATTTGTGACATATTCACTTACAGGATGTTCTACCTGAACGCGGGCATTTACTTCCATAAAATAAAAATTATTACCGTCCGCTAAAAATTCGATAGTTCCGGCTCCGCGGTATTTTAATTCTTTAAACATTGGAACAGCGCCTGCAGCCATTGCCTTTCGCATTTTTTCAGTAACACCGGGTGAAGGACTTTCTTCGATTAACTTCTGATGATTTTTTTGTACCGTACAGTCTCTTTCACCTAACACCGCGACATTTCCGTTTCCGTCCGCAAGTATTTGCAATTCAACGTGGCGGGGGTTTTCAAGATATTTTTCTATAAATACAGTTCCGTCCGCGAAATTTGATTCCGCTTCACGGCTAGCGATACTGATATTTTCGGCAAGTTCTTCGCTCTTGCGGACAATTCTCATACCCTTGCCGCCGCCGCCTGCCGCGGCTTTTATAATTACAGGAAAGCCAAGTTTCATCGCGGCTTCTACTGCTTTACCGTCTTTCGCGTTTACCGCTCCTGTACCGGGTGTAATGGGAAGCCCGTACTTTTGCGCGGTTTCTCTTGCTTTTACTTTGTCACCCAAAAGTTCAATTACATCTGGATCGGGTCCAATAAAAATAATTCCATTTTCTTTAACAAGGCGGGCGAAAGCAGCGTTTTCAGAAAGAAAACCAACGCCGGGATGAATCGCTTCGCTATTTGTATTAAGCGCCGCCATAACAATGTTTTGCATAACAAGATAACTTTTTGAAGAAGGAGCTGGACCTATACAGACCGCTTTGTCTGCCAATCGTACATGAAGATTATCTTTATCCGCTTCGGAATACACAGCTACTGTTTCTATACCCATTTCCCGGCAGGTACGAATAACACGTACGGCAATTTCTCCGCGGTTGGCAATTAAAATTCGTTTTACACCTGCTTGCGGTTTATTTTTGTTCAACAAACAAAACTCCTTTTGCCTAATTTCTTTTAACTGTAAAAAGTTCCTGTCCGTATTCTACAAGCTCTCCGCTTGACGCGTGGACTGCGACAATTTCGCAGTCAAATTCCGCTTCAAGATGATTCATCATTTTCATCGCTTCCAAAATACAAAGAGTTTGTCCTTTTTTAATTTTTGATCCGATTTTTACAAAAGAAGGAGCGTCTGGGCTTGGAGAAGAATAAAAAGTCGCCACTATGGGGCTATTTATTTTTTCACCGTCACCGGAGGAAATACCAAGCCGCACTGAATGTTCTTCCGCGCTTTGCGCAGCCGAAGCTTTCGCGGCAGGCGCTTGAGCGACACCGCCAACAATATCTTTTCGCAGTACAAAACGTACAGATCCATCGTTAAATTCAAGCTCTGAAATATTAGAAGAGTTGAACTTATCTACCATTGATAGGAAAAATTTGTCATCCATAAAATTACCTCACTTAATGTCTGTCTATAAATGCAGAGCATTTTAGACAGACTACCTTAAAATACGCATTTTCGCAACCTAAAGGTTGCTAAAATGCTAGTGTCATCCATAAAGTAACCGACTTTATGGATGACACTAATTATCCAGATTATAGTCAACATTTGCAACATCAAAACCATGCGCCTCAAGGAAGTCATGTTTAAATCCTTCAATGTCAGTTTCTGTAAATACATTCTCGGGGGTAATTATTTTCATTCGTTCCTCTACAGCTTTTTGAACATCGTCTCGCATTTCCCAATCGTCTATGCGGATGCGGTTTTCATTGTCTACAGGCACCTTTCCGTCAGCGGTAAAAAGGCGTTCACGGTAAAGGCGAGCGATTTGTTCGACGCAGCCTTCGTGAAGTCCCATGTCCTTCATCACTTTAAAAAGACAGGTTATATACAAAGGAATGGTTGGAATTACAGCGCTGGAACGGGTGACTAAAGCTTTGTTCACAGAAACCCACGAGCCGCCGATTTTTCCCTTAGCGGTAAAGTTATCGTTTATTTGGCGGCAAGCGCGTTCAAGGTCTTCTTTGGCTTTACCGATTGTTCCGTTTTTATAAATCGCCCATGATGATTCTGGACCTATATATGTATAAGCGACTGCTTTAGTCTGAGGTGAAAGTAATCCTTCGCTTTCGAGCGCTTCCATCCACAATTCCCAATCTTCGCCGCCCATAACTTTAATGGTGTTAAGAATTTCTTCTTCTGTCGCGGGTTCAACATTTGTCGCGCTAAATGTTCCGTCCATTACATTTAATGTTTTGCCGGAGAAAGAGCCGCCAATAGGTTTTATCGCGGATTTATATAAAACACCGTCTTTAGGATCTGTTCTAACAGGAGAAGCAAGTGAATAAACAAACAAATCGATTTTCGCGGGAACACCAATTTTTTCCGCTGCCTGTTTAACTGCCTGTATTGTGGCGGCTTTTGTTTCGTTTGAGTAAGCGTCTCCGTTTAAAGTAATGGAAACAAGTTCCGCTTTTCGCGCTTCTTCGTCAAATGTTTTGTTGTTGTAATAACCGGGTGTGCCAGATCTTTTTTCTGATGGTTCGTTTTCAAATGATAACCCGACAGTAGCGGCGCCGTAACCGAAGCCCGCGCAAATACGACTCGCGAGCCCGTATCCGTTTGAACAGCCTACAACCAAAACAAGTTTAGGCGCCGCGCATTGCGTGCCATCAACGGTTTTTAAATTCTTTTTTACATATTCAATTTGGTTTTTAACATTTTGTTCGCACCCTAACGGATGCGCGTTCAAACAAATGTTATTTCTAACCATAGGTTTTATCGACATAAATTAACTCCTAAAAAACTTTGCGTTCTTTGCGTTCTTTGCGTCTTGGCGTGAACTCTTCTCTTTATCATCCAACCAAGCACATCCATTCGGCTTCGGCGGCAAGTTCATCACCGACATAAGCCTTACCCTGCTGTTTAATCATTTTTGGAGAAACACGCAAGTTTGTTATCTCGCTGCGCACTTCGTCGTTGGGACGAACCTGGCGGCGAAACTTTACTTTGTCCACTGTCGCCAAAAAGAAAAGCGATCCGTCACCCATTACGCCGAGCTTGCGAAGTCCCGCGCCGCCAGACTGAGCCATTGTTTCTACTAAAATTACACCGGGCACTACAGGGTATTCAGGAAAGTGTCCCTTAAAGAAAAATTCACTTTCCGCGAATACATGCTTCGCGACAATTTTTTCGTTTGAAGCTTCTACAATTTCATCTACAAATAAAAACGGTTCCCTGTGCGGTAACAATTTTTCTATTTCATTCATATCTTCCTCCAAATTTTATTTATATTTTCTAAAAACAACTACACCGTTATGTCCGCCAAAACCAAGCGAACCTGAAGCCGCGGCATTAATCTCGCCATACTGAACTTTGTTGGGAACATAATCCAAATCACATTCAGGATCGGGATTGTCCAAATTGATCGTAGGCGGATAAAAACCGTCACGCATCGCGAGTATACATGTGATAGCTTCGATGCCGCCGGCTGCCGCGATACAATGACCGTGCATACCTTTTGTACTGGATACTTTCATTTTATAAGCGTGATCACCGAACGCGATTTTTAACATTTTAGTTTCTGTAGGATCATTAATTTCTGTTGATGTACCGTGCGCGTTGTAGTACTGTATTTCTTCGGGTTTCATGTCAGCGTCGGCAAGCGCGTTTTTAACGGCGTTCGCTCCGCCGTTTCCTGAAGGATCAGGTGATGTTATGTGAAACGCGTCCGCTGTTCCGCCGTAACCCGCAAGTTCCGCGTGAATTTTCGCGCCGCGCGCTTTCGCGTGTTCTTCGCTTTCTAAAATTAAAATGCCCGATCCTTCTCCGATTACAAATCCGTCTCTGTCCGCGTCAAACGGGCGCGACGCTTTTGTAGGTTCATTGCATCTTTTTGTAGAAAGCGCTTTTAACATTTGGAAACCGCCGATGGCGAACCCTGTAATTGCCGCTTCTGTTCCGCCGGAAATTACGACATCGCATCTTCCACTGCGAATTAAATCAAGAGCTTGCCCCAACGCATCTGTACCCGCGGCGCATGCTGTAACCTGAGTGTATGCGGGACCTTTTGTGCCAAACATCATCGAAATATTTCCCGCGGCTTCGTTTGGAATCATCAAAGGAACTGTAAGAGGAAACATTCTTTTGGGACCATTATCAAATAACTTTTTCATGGATTCCTGCACGACTTCAAATCCGCCGATACCATTACCCATCACTATACCTGTTTTTTCAGCGTTACATTTAACAGGTCTTTTACCTTCGGCGTCAACTTCACCCATTAAACCCGCGTCAATTAAAGCCTGCGCAGTCGCGGCCGCGGCAAGCTGGGTAAAACGCGCCATTTTTCTCGCGTCTTTTTTATCTATCCATAAAGTAGGATCAAAATCTTTTACTTCACCGGCTATTGTTACATCAAAATCCGTGGTATCAAAACATGTAATCTGTCCGATGCCGCTTTTTCCTTCCTTTAACGCCGCGCAAAAATCTTCGACATTGCTGCCGATGGGAGAAATAATTCCCATTCCTGTTACTACCACTTTCTTTTTCAAAATATATCCTCCGATTGTTGTTCAACGTTTTAGAAGAACATTCCGCCGTCAACAGGAAGCACCTGCCCAGTAATATATGAAGAATCGTCAGACGCGAAGAACAATACCGCTTTCGCGACATCATCCTGCTTTCCTGTACGTTTTAAAGGAATTACATCCATCATTTTTTTTCTGGCTTCTTCCGGAACTGCCGCTGTCATATCTGTTTCAATATAACCGGGAGCTATCGCGTTAACGCGCACACTTCGTGACGCTACTTCGTTCGCGAGACTTTTTGTTACGGCAATTAAACCCGCTTTACTCGCGGCGTAATTTGACTGTCCGCCGTTACCGTGAATGCCGATAACACTTGCCATGTTTATAATTGAACCTGAACGTTTCCTGATCATATCTCTCGCGACAGAACGCGCGACAAAAAACGCCGCGGAAAGGTTTATGTCGATAACTTTTTGCCATTCATCTATGGACATTCTAAACGAAAGATTATCTTTTGTGATTCCCGCGTTATTAACAAGAACATCAAAGCCGCCTGAATCTTTTACAGCGTTATCAATAACTTCGTCTATCGAAGCGAGAGCGCTAAGATCCAACTGTATCCAGTGGAGTTTTCCTTTCGCGGCTTCTACTCTGGCGCTAAGATCTTCGGGGGTCATGTAATCCAATCCCCAAATTTCCGCGCCTTCCGCGATAAATAAATCAGCGATTGTTTTTCCGATTCCTCTTAACGCGCCTGTAATTAAAACTTTTTTTCCTTCCAGTCTCACAATCTTACTCCTTACATTTTCAATTTTATTTACCACAAAGGAGCCAAAGTCGCACAAAGGTAAAAGAGAAGAAGATTTAAATCATCCTCCTTCGTGCGCCTTCTTCGACTTTGTGGTTTATATTCTCCCTATATCTTCTGCCGTACCCGCGGCAAGTATTGGTATTTCACTTCCTGTATCTTTCCACAAGCCTTGTAAAACTTTTCCGGGACCAACTTCAAAACAAACATCGATTCCGTATTCCGCGACAGCGGCTTCTTCATCAACCCAGCGGACAGGACATGTAATTTGCTGTACCGCGAGTTTTTTCGCTTCCGCTCCTGAGCAAATCTTTTTACCTGTAACATTGGAAAATATTGTTATCGCGGGATCGCGGAAGTTTACTGTTTCAAGAACTTTTACAAAATCTGTTATTGAATCTGCCATAAGAGGCGAATGAAAAGGACCGGCTACTTGCAATCTTATAACACGTTTCGCTCCCGCTTCTTTAAAACGGTTCTGAGCTTCATCAAGCGCGGCGGCGGTTCCGCTTACAACAACCTGTTTGGGTGAATTGATGTTAGCCGCGTAAAGATCATTTAAACCGTCAGTATTCCATTGCCTGATTAATGTTTCTACCTGCGCGGGATCAAGTCCTACAACGGCCGCCATGCCTGGCGCTGCCGAAATATCACCATCGCCGCGCAATTTGTCGGCGGCTTTTTGCATCGCCTCGCCTCTAATTTTTACAAGACGTATACAATCGGACATTTCTATAATACCAGCGGAAACAAGCGCGGCGTATTCGCCAAGACTGAATCCAGCGCAAACAGAAGGAGTATAACCTTTTTCGCCAAGGAAAATCGCCGCCGCTAAATTGGCGACAGTTATCGCGGGCTGCGAAACATCAGTTCGTTTTAAAGTATCGGCATCAGACTGAAGAAGCTCTTTTACATCTTTACCAAGTATTTCAGACGCTGTATCAAAAAGGGAGCTTACAGCGGCTGACGATAATAAATCCATTGCCATACCTGAATATTGCGCTCCCTGCCCCGGAAATAAATACGCTGCATTTTTATACATAAATCCTCATTTTCTTCTATTATATAATAATATTTATATAATAATAATATTACCGCCGTAAGTAAGACCACCGCCAAATCCTACGGTCAAAATTAAATCACCTTTATTAAGCTGACCGCTTCGATTTAGTTCATCTAACGCGATTGGAATTGTCGCCGATGATGTATTCGCGTATTCTTCGATGTTCAAGTAGAACTTTTCAATCGGAATACGCAATCTTTTCGCCGCCGCCTGAACAATCCTCGCGTTTGCCTGATGAGGGATAATCCTCGCGATCCGCTCGATACTGATATCACCCAAACCCTCAATTTTTGTTTTCATTAAAGTCTCAAGCGTGTCAGTTATTGCCTTTACGGCAAAGTTGTACACTTCCTGCCCATTCATTTCGATGCAGATACCGGTATCAACTACCTCACCCTTTTTATAAGGATTTCTGCTTCCTCCGCGGCGCATCACAAGGCTTTCATTACCGCTGCCGTCGGCGCGTAAAAGACTATAAAGTAAACCGCTTTCGCGATTATCTAAAGTCTTTTCTATTATAACAGCTCCCGCGCCATCGCCAAACAGAACACAAGTTCCCCTGTCGTCCCAATTTGTCATCTTGCTAAGAATTTCAGAACCAATTACAAGCGCTCTTTTCCGCAGCGGATTGACACTTAAAAGCCCTGAAGCGGTTTCAAGACCGTAAACAAAACCGGTACAGCCCGCTGTAATGTCCATAGCCATCGCGTTGAGCGCTCCGATTTTACTTTGCACAACACAGGCTGTAGACGGAGTACCAAAGAAATCGGCGGTAGCTGTCGCCAGGATAATCACATCGATGGCAGCGGCTGCCTGCTCGGCGGCTTTATCCCTTTGATCAGGATCGTTTCCTGTATAACCGCCAGCCATCGCGAGAGCGTTTTTAGCCGCTTCTACCGCTAAATCGCTGCATGCTACCGATTCATCAGCTATGTGACGGTTTCCAATCCCTGTATGGGACCTTATCCATTCATCGCTGGTGTCAATAAGAGCCGCCAAATCATCATTACTAACCTTTTTGGGCGGTACAGCTCTTCCAGTTCCAATAATTTCAATAGCCATGTCTTTATTATGACAAAAACGCAATAAATGTCACGCTTGTCATTCTCCCAGTATTTATAATTTTCTTGATTATGTCAAGAGGGAACCTACAACTATGTAAAAAACATAGATATCCATTAGACACAGCTTTATTTTTCATAGTTGCGTCAGGTAATTATGTATTATTTTCTGATATAATTCAGGGAATAATGAAAGACATTTATAAATCCTGCCTTTTATGTCCCAGAAATTGCGCGGTTGACAGGTTCGCGGGAAAAACAGGTTTCTGCGGAGAAACCGCGGAACTGCGAATCGGCACCGCGGTCATCCATCGCGGGGAAGAACCGCCTTTAATCGGAACAGGGGGCTCGGGAACAATTTTTATAAGCGGCTGTAATTTAGGCTGTGTTTTTTGCCAAAATTACCAAGTTTCGCAAGGCGCGAATAAAGAGCCGCCAATCGGTAAAACCGTTAGCGAAGAAGAGTTTGCAAACATCTGTTTAATGTTATGCGACAATGGAGCGGAAAATATAAATATAGTAACAGGAAGTCACGCTGTACCTGGTATCATCGAAGGATTTATCGCGGCAAAAAAGAAAGGTTTAAATATTCCGATTCTCTGGAATTCATCCGGGTACGACAGCCTTGAAGCTCTCGATCTTTTAAAGGAACATGTTGATATCTTTCTTCCCGATTTAAAAACATTGGACAGCGAAATTTCGTTTAAGTTTTCCAACGCGCCTGATTATCCCGATGTAGCAAAAGCGGCTATAAAAAAAATGATCGATATCGTACAGGAAAAATATCCCGAATCCGCTTGTGAAAAAGTAATTATCCGCCATTTAATTTTACCGGGTTTCCTTGAATCAACAAAATCAGTTATACAATGGTTCGCTAAAAACGCGAAAGATAAAGCCTTGCTTTCTATTATGACTCAGTATACGCCAATTCCCGGTATTAAAGGAAAAGCGCCAACGCGGTATGTAAGTAAAAATGATTATGATACTGTAATGGGCTGGCTTGAAGAATTTGAAATTGAAGACGGTTTTTGTCAAGAGCTTGTTACAGGAAAAGAATGGCTTCCTGATTTTAGGCGAATTAATCCATTTCCATCAAAATTATCTGTGCCTGTTTGGTCTGGGAATAGTTAGGATTTACAATTGATTTAACCGTAGTTCCGGTATATTATATAAAAACATGGTACAAAAAGAAGATTTAGATCGATGTGTCTCATTAATCGCGGCTTGCAGAAAGGAAATGGCTGTAAGGATAGTCGGACAAAAGGAAATGGTAGACGGTCTACTTTCCGCGCTTGTGGCAGGCGGGCATATACTTTTAGAAGGAGTACCGGGGCTAGCGAAAACTTTGGCGGTAAAAAGCCTCGCGGAAATTACGGGACTTGATTTTAAACGAATTCAATTTACACCCGATCTTTTACCGGCGGATTTAACAGGGACAATGATTTGGGAACAGGCAAACGGAAAATTCTCGGTTAGGCGCGGACCTGTTTTCGCCAATGTAATTCTCGCGGACGAAATAAACCGCGCTCCGGCAAAAGTGCAATCCGCTCTTTTAGAAGCGATGGAAGAAAAACAGGTAACAATCGGAGACGAAACTCATCCCCTGCCCGACCCATTTTTTGTTCTCGCTACAGAAAACCCAATTGAACACGAAGGAACTTATTCCCTGCCGGAAGCGGAACTTGATCGCTTCCTTATGAAGCTGCTTGTTGTTTATCCGCAGCCTGTAGAAGAACTTAGTATCGTAAAAAATAGCCCGGATATGTCAAGCGGTTCATCAAATACTAGAAACCCATTAAATCCAATTCTAAACATGGAAAAATTAAATTATTTAAGACGCATAGCGGACGAGATTCATGTTGACGATGAAATAAGCAAATATATAGTTTCGGTTGTAACAGCGACACGCCCCGCGTCAACAAGGCTTTCGCATGTAAAAACAAAACAATCCGCGGCGGAAAGCGCGAAAACCGTTTCGTCAGACAGCGTATACCGTTATGTGTCATTCGGCGCGTCTCCCAGAGCTTCTATCGCTCTTTACCGGTGCTGCCGCATATTGGCTATGTTTGAAGGGCGCAATTTTGTAAGCCCTGAAGATGTAAAAAAAGCGGCTCTGCCCGTTTTACGGCACAGAATCGTACTCAGTTACGAAGCTGAAGCCGAAGATATGGATACCGACGCTGTTATCGCGAGAATCTTAAGCCATGTTCCAGTTCCGTAACAGGAAACCATTATGGAAACAAGCGAGTTATTACGAAATATAATAAACCTTCCGATGTTTTCAAGCGGACTTGCCGAAGAAATGCTTGCCGGAAATTTTAGATCGATCTTTAAAGGTCAGGGGATGGAGTTTGACGAAGCGCGTCATTATGAACCCGGAGATGATATAAGATCGATTGACTGGAACGCGAGCGCGAGGTTTGGAAACCCTTTTGTAAAGATGTACCGCGAAGAGCGCGAACTTACAACTTTAATTTTACTTGATGTATCTCCTTCCATGCACAGGAGCAGCATGGCAAAACATGGTTTAAGTCCTTTTGAGCAAGCTCTATTTTCTACCGCGTTGATCGCTTTTTCCGCGGAACATACAGGACAGCAGCTTGGAGCTTTATTTTTTGACAGAGATATAGAAAAAGTTTTTTCGCCAAGGAAAGGACGCAAATCCATAATGGCGCTTGTAATGGCGGCTTTACATTACCAAAACAATATTACAACACGCAGGACTCAATATGGCAGTGATATCGCGTCGGCTTTAAACGGAGCGCAGCGACTTTTAAAAAAAAGATCTCTTGTAATTTTAATTTCCGATTTTTACAGCATTAACTGGGAACAGGAAATGGGAAATCTTTGCCGCAAACACGACTGCATAGCGATAAGAATTAACGACAATCAGGAACTCTCATTTGAAGGACTTGTAACTCTGGAAGATCCAGAAACTGGTATAAGAATAGAAGCTCCCGCCGGGCTGGATTCTTTTAAAGAAAGCTGGTCATACTGGCACAAAGAGCGTTCAATAAACTGGGAATCGCAGTGTAAAAAAAGCGGAGCGTCATATCTGGATCTATCTACTGGAACGGACGCCGCGTCATCATTAATAAAATTTTTTAGCCGTCATAACACAGGTCAATACAGGTTTCGTAAAAAATGAAAATATTCTTGGGTTTATTATTCTTATTAATCTATAATGTATCTTTCGCGCAGAGCGCGCCGTATTTAGTTCCGCGTGTTATTTATGTGGGAGATCCTGCCGCGCTTGTTCTGCCATTACAAGCAACAGAACAAAATTATCCAGACATTATAATTACAGAAAACCTGCCATTAAATGATAATATCGATTTTCATCGTATAGTTTATGAACGGCGCGTTACGGGAAGCAGACTTGTAATTGAATTTACAGCTTTCTCTCCGGGTATTCATGAATTTCCCGCAATAGAAATAACAGGAGAATCATTTACAGGATTATCTATCACGGTAAATTCTATTTTGGACGGCAGAACCGATCGCTCTTTTTCAGGAACAGCGTCTACACTCGCTATGCCGGGTACGGCGTTAATGCTTTACGGAACAATAGCTATAATTGTTTTTATAATCCTTTTATCAATATGGTTTTTCGCAAAAGGACGTTTAATACTAAAAAAATTATTGGAAAAATGGAATCGTAAAAGGCTTTTTACAATAATACGCAATACAGAAAAACGTCTTCGCAAGTCTATTATAAAAGGAACAAATAACAGAATAATTCTTGACAAACTTTCGGATGAAACCAGAAATTTTCTTACTGTTTTAAGCGGAAACAACTGCCGTTCCATGACAGCAAGCGAATTTGAACTATTGTCTGATAGTCAAGAAGAATTAAAAGGGTTTGGGGATTTTTTCCGCAGCTGCGATGGGTTTAGGTTTTCCGGCGTTAATATTAATTCGCGGGATATAATAAAATTGTTAGACGATTTAAAAGTTTTTATAAACGAACTTAATATACGCGGGAAGGAGTAAACGTGGGTTTTAGTTTTGATAATCCGTTTATCGCGGTATCCGCGTTTTTATTAATCCCTGCCGCCGCTTTTATTTTCTCGCGCATGAAAAATCCGTTTGTCGCGGCAATTCCATTGGGAGCGCCCGGCGGTGTTCCGTACAAAACAACACAGTTGATTGGAATCGTAAAAATTTTAAAATTCCTTGAAATAACAGGAATTTTTTTATTATTTTTCAGCGCCGCGAATCCAATAATTAAAACTCTGGAAACCGTATGGTTAAACAGGGGCGCGGACATTATGTTCATAATGGATGTAAGCCCAAGTATGGCAGCTGTCGATATGGACGGAAAAAACCGTTTTGAAACAGGCAGAAACTTACTTATAGAATTCGCGGATAAAAGACCTTCGGATAGTATCGGTCTTGTAGCAGTCGGCGAAGACGCGGCTCTTTTATTGCCTCCTACAACAGACAGACAGATTTTAAAACTCAGATTGCAACAGCTTAGAATTGGAGAACTTGGAGACGGAACAGCGCTCGGCATGGGGATCGCGACAGCGGCGTATCACCTTGATAAATCAAACGCGAAACGCAGAGTCGCGGTTTTAATCACAGACGGCGAAAATAACGCGGGCGCGATTCATCCTGAAACAGCGGCTGGACTATTAAAAGAAATGGGAATATCTTTTTGGGTTATCGCGGTTGGTTCTGCCGGAGAGGTATTTTTGGATTATGTCGATCCTTTTACAAATATACGGCAAAGAGGTATTTTCGATTCACGTTACGATGTAGAAAGCCTTCGCCGTCTTACAACAATAGGCGCGGGAACATTTATTATCGCTCCTTCGGCGGATACATTCGCGGCGGCATTTTACCGCCTTGATGATAACGAAATTATAATACAAAGGTCCAGGATCGTAAGCCGTTTATCTTCTTACGCTTTTCCATTTTTAATAAGCGCGGTAATTTTATTAACAACTGTAAAATTTATAAGACGTTTTCTTTTGGGGGCAATAGTATGATATTTGACTACCCATTTTTATTAATTGGTTTTTTTATTTTTATTCCATTAACTATCTTTGATATAATCGGTACAAAAAAAAGAATAAAAATGACAGAAAAACTTGAAAGAAAATTGTTAACATCAAAATTGTTTTTCAGGTTATTTTTAGTTTTTATAATAATAGCGCTCGCGGGACCGCGTTGGGGTTTGGAATATGTACCTACAGAATACAGGCGTGGTCTTGATATTGTTTTCGCTATTGATGTTTCGCGCAGTATGGACATTCGTGACGCGAACGAACAAAGCCGCTTAGAAAGTGGTTTACAAATAGCGAAAGAAACTCTTATTTCTGTCGCGGGCGCCAGGTACGCCGCCGCCATTGGACGTTCAAGGGGTTATCTTGCCATTCCGCTGACTTACGACAATGAAGCGACTATGATTTTCCTTGAAACGCTAGACGGCTCTTCCATGACGGGAAGAAGCACTAATCTTGAAACTCTTGTAGAAGTATCGATTGGCGCGTTTCAAAATACTTCCGCGGCGCAAAAGATAATCATTCTTATATCTGACGGTGAATCACATTTTGGAGTATTAAGAAACGCGGTTAATAATTGTTTAAGAGAAGGAATTATTATTAACGCTGTAGCGGTTGGCAGCGACGAAGGCCAGCTTGTTCCGGAAAGATTAAATGATCCCGACGCGCCAATGGTTTTAAGCCGCAGAGATTCTTTGGTTATGCGGACAGCCGCTGAAAGAACAGGCGGCATTTACATTGACGCGAACCGCTCTGACGCGGCTTCATTACTTTCTTCTCATTTATTATCAATAACACAGGGAAAAAATATGTTTAACTTTGATGATGACGGCAGAAAAGAGCCAAAACAGCGCCGTACATTATTTATCATTTTGGCGATACTCGCTTATGGCGCTTCAAAGTTTGTTACACGACAATCAAGGCAAAATCCTCGTTCCGCTCAGATACTTCCGCTTGTTTCAATCGCGGTTTTTTTATTATTTTTCTCTTCATGTTCGGAAGGCAAACTGCTTTTAATTCAAGCCAATTATTTACATTCACAAAATCGATACGATGAAGCTTTAAATTCATATTACGAAGCGTTAAACCACAAAGACGCGGCTCCTTATGCCGAATACGGACTTGGTTTAACATATTATCTGCTCGATCATGACGAAGAAGCGATAAAACGATACAATGATTCAAAAAAAATACTTGAAACATTATCCGGCAGCGAACACCGCGAACTTCGTTTCAGGAATCATTACAATTCAGGAATTATATTATTTGAAAACGAAAATTATACTTCCGCCGCTTTGGAATTTAGAGAAGCTCTGCGAGTAGACCCAAGAAGAATCGACGCTAAACGGAATCTGGAATTAACATTACTTTCGATTAGTATGACGGAAACAAAAACAGAAAATAATTCGGATAATCTTACACAACAAAAAGAAATTTTATTTGATTTATTAAGACAGGAAGAACAGCAATTATGGAAAAGCCGCGAATGGACACCCGAAGAAACTTTCACAGGACCGGATTACTAATAAAAAATATTCGAATTATTTTTTAACACGAAAAATCATAACATCGCCGAAGCCGAATACTTTGGCATGTTTGTCAACTATTTTTTTTATCCAGGATGGAACGCTGCCTCTCGCTAGGCCTTTAGCCAGACCTCCCCATGTACGGCAGCTTTCAATTTTAAAACCTGTATCTTTCAATAATTTTGAAAGAGTACGTTTGGAAAAAAGATAGAGATGATCAAAAATCGCGGAACGCCAATTGCTTCCAAACAAACGCGCCTGAAACCCGCTGATATTTGGAGTTGTAACAAAAAAATATCCGTCTTTTTTTAAAATACGAAATACTTCAAGTAAAAAATTACGCGGATCGTTTAAATGTTCAATAAGATGAGAAGCCAATATAACATCAAAAATACCGGACGCGAAATTACATTCTTCCAATGGAATATTTTTAATATCAAGCTTTCGGTTTTCTCTCGCGTACTCGGCGCACGGGGAAATTTCCACGCCGGTTACATCCCAGCCATTATTTTGTAATAACGCTAAAAAAGCGCCTGTAGCGCAGCCAATATCCAAAAGTTTCGCGGAACTATTTTTTAAAAGAATATTTTCCTGTAGTTTTAAAAAACCAACATCCTTTAAAGCAAGTTTTTGAAGTTCCAAAAAAACATTTTCATTTTCAAGCTCATACGATAAATAGTCCTGTCCATATTTATTACTGTAACGCTCGATTATTTCTTTTTCAGAAAATCTGGGATTTCTTTGAACAAGACTGCATTTCCCGCAGCGAACAAATGAAAAACTCTCGCAATCAAGCGCGGGTTTAAATACCAAACCGCCGCAAATAATACAGGAAATTATTGTATTTTCTCCGCCGTTTGCCGGCATTGACCATGTTTTCATTAAATAAATTTTAATTTACAATTAATTGACTTACTATATTGCTTGAATTACCGTTTATATCCTGCACGATAACTTCAAGTCTTGCCTGTCCGCGCGGCAAAAAAACTTCGGCGGCTTCGTAAGCCGGAACGTTCGCGTATATTTGTTTTACCGGAACAAGACCGTTACGCGATACCATAAGAATACCGTCCCTCGCGGAAACCGCTTCAAAATTAAGAGAGCCTACTTCCGCGCCGTTTATGGAGCAAAGAATTCTTTGCGGCGCGTATTGTACGGAAGGATTCGTTCTAAGATTAGCGGGGATTCCTCCGGTTGTATTTACAACTACCGTATAACGTCCCTGCACAAGATTATTTGATTGTACAACAAGTCCCTGTTCATTCCTTAAAGTAACGGAAATAATCTGCGGTGGTCTTGTTTCCCGCGCCGGGGTTATAATCATCGCCGGATTAATCCATCGCCGCTCGCGCCTGTCAAAAAGCAGAAAATAAAAACCTTCGCGGGATGACCAGCCAGAAATACCCGAAACTGCTATTGATAATTCTTTATTAACCTGATTTTCGTTTTTTAAATCAGATTGATCGTTATAACGGCAGTAAATACTTATCAATCCATCACCATGATCAACAGCAGTCCACGCGCCAAGCGGAGAAGGAAGGCGGGACGCGGGATCATTTTTATTTCGCGAAAAAATAATTTCTCCTCTTTCGGCGGCAAGCACATTTGTTTCGCCTTCAAAAATGATCCCCAAAACAGGTTTTCCACCATTGTTTACGCCGAAATTTCGTATAAGAACCGCGTCCTCTGACGGCCAGCTCATCGCGTCAATGGAATCAGAAACAGAAATAGCCAGAAAAACAAGAAATAAAACTAATGTTGTTATACGCGATTTATTCAACTTCATTTATCCTCCATATCAAAGGAAATTAATACGGTTCCTCCACCCATAACAATTGTCGAATCTGTCCTTCCAAAAAAAACATCACTGCTTTTAAACGGAGCTTTCAGAAAAATTGAATCCGCCGCCGCCGTCCTTGAAGATCCAAATAACCTGTCGGGGGGAAACCTGATTCCAATTATATTTTTTTGCAAGAATGAATTTGATGTAACAATAAAAAAGTAACCGTTACCGCCCGACTCGTCAATCGCGGCAATTTCTCCGTCAAGAGGAATATTAATCGTGCGTCTGGATCTTATACTATAACAGCCAATACCGCCTTCCCTTTCAAAAATGACGCGCTGATCATCATCGATAAATAAAACGCGAACAGGCCGTCTGAATCCTGATTCCAGAAATTCATGGTAAACAATTCTGTATTCGCCGCTTGAAGCGCCAAAGCGTTCAAGAAGCAAAAAACGCTGCTGATCAATACCGCAGATTACGGCTATCCTCGAACCGTTACGTGAAATCGCGCAGCCAAGAATTACTGAATAGCGCGACCCGCCGATTGATTCATTAAAAATCCGCTCTCCTTCAGAATTAAAAACCTCGATCATACCGTCAAGAGATCCGGTTACTACAAGACCCGCGGCGGCGTCAATACTTGTAAGCGGAGCGCCAAATTCATAAGTCCATTTAATATTTCCGTTATTGTCAATTTCAGATAACGAGTTTTGCTCACTGCCAAGTATAAAAATTCTGTTATCCAGCAAAACAGGGTACCCTTGCGGATTTTCTATATTAATTTCAAAATCATTAAATACATTATTTATAATTAAATTAACTGGTTCTGCGTTATATTCTGTCCACATATTTTGACTTAAATAAATATCATTTATTTTTACTCTGTTTATGACAAACTGCCCTGTAGAATCGACATAACCAAAACGAGAACCCAAAGTAAAGGGGGTAAGATTGTTTGAAAAGTTTCCAGATTCACTTGATGAAGATGCCGAACTAATCCAGTTAAGCGTTAGCACTGTTTCTCGGGGGATAGGTCTTGCGGCTATAAGAAAATAAACAACAAAAACCAAAAAAATTATTATAAACTTAACTCTTTTCTTTTTCTGAGCCACGACCTCGCCTTTTACTATATTATATTATACTATAAAAAAGGAGGCAAGCATGATTAATAAAGAACAAATGGATAAATTATTTAATGAAGCGTCGCAAATAGCGCATAAAGCTTACGCGCCGTATTCAAATTTCAGAGTCGGAGCGGCGTTATTAAACGAAGATAATAGCATCATAACAGGGGTAAATGTAGAAAATCGTTCATTCGGATTGACTGTCTGCGCTGAAAGAAACGCAATTTTTTCGGCTGTTACAAAAGGAAACTCGCGTTTTAAAGCAATCGCCATCTGTACGCCGGATTCGGCAGAACCTGTAGGACCCTGCGGAGCCTGCCGTCAGGTAATGGGTGAGTTTATGCCCGCCGAAGCCCAGGTTATTTTTGGCGCTAACTGTTCAAAACAGGTAAATACCACTATGGGTGAGCTTTTACCCTTCGATTCACTGCATGAATTGAGGAAATAATGTTGATTTTTGTTAGAATCTGTTGACATTTATTGCCGTATCGTACAATAATTAGCATATGACGGAAGATGATATACTTACTCTTGAAGAAGTCGCGAAATATCTTAGAATATCGGAAAGAACTGTCTATGACTGCGCCCAGAAAGGTGAAATTCCGGCAGGCAAAATAAGAACAGCGTGGAGATTTAAAAAATCCGAAATTGACAGATGGGTCAACGAAAAATTGACATCAACTCATTATAATCCGCAGGCTTCTCAGGTAAATATCAACTCGATTTTGTCACTTCACCGCATACTTTTTTTAAACCATTCCGCTAAAAAGGATGTTCTTCTAGCGTTATCAGAAAACCTTTCCGCCGCTCCTCAGGTTAAAAACAGGCAGGAATTGTCAGCAGAAATCCTAAAACGCGAAGAATTGATGAGTACCGCGATCGGCTGCGGGATAGCCATTCCTCATGTACGCCTTTCGTCAATTACTGATTTGGTTGTTTCTGTCGGCATAAGCCAGACAAATATAGTTGATTTTCATCCATTAGATGACGAACCTGTACGGCTGGTTTTCATGATCGCGGCGGCGCAGAACCAACATGTATATTATTTACAGACACTTTCGTGGTTTAGCAATAAATTAAAAAACAAGGAACTGCGGGATTCCCTTTTGTCCGCGCAAACCCCTCAGCAAGTTTACGATTTACTAACCGGAAAAATTTAGAATATATTTAACATAAAAAGTTGTTCTTTCCCCAAAAGGAAAGTTACCTATATATGGCGTTGATATGCGTGGCGCATTTGACTTTTTTCCCGCAATTTTATACTATAAACAACAAACAAAACATTTTAAGGAGCCCTACATGGCGCAACATCAATTCCAAACCGAAGTAAGCCGGCTTTTGCACCTTATTATCCATTCCCTTTATTCAAACAGGGAAATATTCCTTCGCGAGCTTGTTTCCAACGCGTCCGACGCTTTGGATAAGCTAAAATACCTGACTGTAGCCGATGACGCTTACAAATCCATCAATTTCGATCCCAAAATCGATATTTCCTTCGATAAAGAAGCGAAAACACTTACGATTTCCGATAACGGAATCGGCATGAACGAAGCGGACTTAATCGATTCGCTTGGAACCATCGCCCGTTCGGGGACAAAGGCATTTTTGGAAAAACTCGCAGAAGACGCGAAAAAAGATTCCAACCTTATCGGTCAGTTTGGCGTGGGTTTTTATTCGGCGTTTATGGTTGCCGAAAAAATTGATGTAATAAGCCGCAAAGCCAATGAAGACGCGGCGTGGAAATGGTCTAGTGACGGCAAAGAAGGTTTTGAAATTGAAAGCTCAACACGGGACAGCCAGGGTACAACGGTTATCATGTACCTTACTGAAGAAGGAACCGAATATACAAACCGCTGGTCTATCGAAGATATTATAAAGCGTTATTCCAACCATGTGGCGTTCCCGATTTATCTTACCTACGACGAAAAAGAGTGGGACGACAAGGGTAAAGAAAAAGGCAGCGTAACCAAAACCGACAGGATAAACTCAGGTACAGCGCTTTGGCGAAGAGCGAAATCCGACCTTAAAGAAGAAGATTACAACGAGTTTTACAAACAACTAGGTCATGACAGCGAAACGCCGTTACACTACATTCACACAAGAGCCGAAGGAACGCTTGAATATTCAACTCTTTTTTACATTCCAAAAAAGGCGCCGTTCGATTTATACAATGTCGATTACAAACCGGGTGTTAAACTTTATGTAAAACGTATTTTTATTACAGATGACGACAAAGAACTAATGCCGACATACCTTCGCTTTGTTCGCGGTGTTATCGACTCTGAAGACCTGCCGTTAAATGTAAGCAGAGAAATTTTACAGCAGAATAAAATTTTGCTCAATATTAAAAACGCTTCTGTAAAAAAACTGCTTTCGGAAATCAAACAAATGGCGGATAACGCTGTTTCCGGCGGAGACGAGGCGAAAGAAACATGGGAAACTTTTATTAGTCAGTATAATAGACCTTTAAAAGAAGGGCTTTATCAGGACTTTGGTAACCGCGACACCATTCAGGATTTAGTGCGTTTTAAAAGTACTACAGCCGACGGTTGGACAAGTTTTGCCGAATATGTAAGCCGCATGAAAAGCGATCAAAAACATATCTACTATATTACAGGCGGTGCCGGAGCCGGAACGGACGAAAAAACTTTGCGTTCCTCTCCGTTACTGGAAGCGTACCGCGCGAAAGAAATCGAAGTCCTTATCATGGATGATGACATCGACGATTTAATTATTCCAACCTTGCATAGTTATAAAAAAGAAACTCCGGGAGCGGACGGCAAAACAGAAAGCCAAAGCTGGGATTTAAAAGCTGTTAACCGAGCGGGCGCCGATGAAGAACTTGGCGAAAAGAAAAATAAAGATGCCGAAAAAGAAGCGAAACCTGTTATCGAGAAAATTAAAAAGGCGCTCGGCGACCGTGTAAAAGATGTAAAACTTTCACGACGTCTTCATGACTCGCCATCCTGTATTGTCGCAGACGAAAACGATCCGTCAATGCAAATGGCGCAAATGTTAAAAGCGATGGGTCAAGCCTCGATGCCGGACATTAAACCAATCCTTGAAGTAAACGGAGAGCATCCAGTTGTTTTAAGTTTAAAAGACATCGACGACGAAGAACGCATCGCGGATGTTTCGGGTGTGTTACTCGATCAGGCGCTTTTGGTTGAAGGCATAAAACTTAAAGACCCTGCGGATTTTATAAAACGAATAAATCGGTTATTATCTTAGGGTATTATCTTATATAAGGAGAACGACATGAATCAGCGAAAAATTATTATCATCGGAGCGGCAGGCAGGGATTTTCACAACTTTAACACTTTTTACCGCGATAACAACGCGTATAAGGTAGTGGCTTTTACCGCCGCTCAAATTCC
>WQXE01000015.1 GCA_009784995.1 Treponema sp.
GCGGCTTTGGCGGCTTTTATGTCTTACTACGCGAATTTTATAATGCAGCAAATTAATATTAGTAACCGCCGCGTATATTTTTTAATCGCGTTATTTTATGTAAACGTTATGACATTCGGTGTATATTTAAGCGTTTGGTCAAACCCGGATAAAGTCGCTTCAATTTTTACGTGTTTTTTATTATGTTCATTATTACTGTATATAAATCCGCCTCATTTTAATTTAGCTCTTACGATTTCCGCGTTGTCTGTTTTTTTAATATCTACAATTACAATTAAGACTCCTGATATGTGGATTTATGACATCGCGAATTCCTTGGTGGCGGGAGCTTTAAGTGTGTTTTTCTGCTGGCATATTACAAAATTACGCCTTGGGCTGGAAATAAGCGCGAATAATCTTGAAGAAGAGCGTAATAAATATGTTGATCAAAGTATTACAGACGAATTAACTCAACTTAGAAACCGCCGTGATTTTAATCAGACTTTTCAGAGGTTTTTATCAAATTACAGAGCGTCTGACGATTGGTTATGTATCGCTCTTGCCGACATCGACTTTTTTAAATTCTATAACGATCATTATGGACATCCGCAGGGGGATGAATGTTTGCGAGGTATCGGCGGCGCGTTGAATGCGTTGAATACATTAGGCGTATACGCGGCAAGGGTCGGCGGTGAGGAATTCGCTCTTTTATGGTTTGAAAAAGATCCTGCCAATGTTGATAAAGTTATTAATCATTGGACAGAAACAATCAGAGATTTAAAAATACTGCATGATAAATCGAAGGTATCAAAATATGTTACGATGAGTATCGGTGTTTATGTAGTAAGATGCGGCTCTCGCCACGATACACATGAACTTTACGACCTCGCGGACAAGGCTCTTTATACCGCTAAAAGCTCGGGGCGTAATTGCGCGGTTATTCTTGGTGACGAAATTAAACAATATAAGATAATGCCAAAGGGCGATTAAAATTTAAAAATGAATCTTGAAGCTTTTGTACTTGGCTGCGGCGGAATGATGCCGCTTCCCAATAGACATTTAACATCGGTTCTTTTAAGGCGGGAAGGAGAATTATTTCTTTTTGACTGCGGTGAAGGAACTCAAGTTTCTTTGCGGCGGCTTAATCTGCGCTGGAAAAAAATATCTGTTATTTTTATCAGTCATACCCATGCCGATCATGTTACCGGGATTCCCGGGCTTTTAATGCTTTCGTCTCAGGTAGACAGGGACGATCCTCTTTATATTATTGGACCGCCTAAAATAGCTGAATATATCGAATCCAGCCGCCGTGTTTTGGACATGTATATAAATTATGAAATAATTGTAAAAGAGATTACTTCTCCCGGCATTATTTATAAAGGAGACGGATTTCATGTACGATGTTTTCCTTTGTCGCATACAAAGCCATGTTACGGTTATACACTGGAAGAGGAAGCCAGACCCGGAGAATTTTTTCCGCAAAAAGCTCAGGAACTAAATATTCCTGTCGGAAAATTATGGGGTAAATTGCAAAAAGGCGAAACAGTTCAAACAGAAGACGGAAGAACAATAAAACCGGAAGATGTAATGGGTAATCCCCGTATGGGCAGAAAATTTTCTTTTGTTACAGATTCGCTCGCGTCGCCGGAAATTTCTACACATGTTATGGGTTCCGATCTTTTTATCTGCGAAGGGATGTTCAGTAAAGATTTGATACAAGACGCACATGCCAAAAAACATATGACAGCGTATGAAGCCGCCAAAATCGCCGCTTCTTCGCCGGGTGTAAAAAAACTCGCTTTAATTCATTACAGCCCGCGTTATACAGAATATGAATTAAAAAATTTATTAAAAGAAGCTCAGGAAGTTTTTCCGGATACAGTTCTTACCCGCGACCGTATGATATTCCCGATTGAATATCCCGATTGAATATATTAAGTAATTTATATATTATTATTCTATGAACGCGCAAACAAAAATAGAAGTTAAAAATCTGTCTAAACATTACGGGAATGTAAAGGCGGTTAATGATGTTTCTTTTTCTGTTGGAGATAAAGAAGTACTTGGTTTTCTCGGTCCAAATGGCGCCGGTAAAACCACAATTATGAAAATTCTTACAGGTTTTCATTTTCCGTCGGACGGAACAGCTTTAATTGACGGCATCCCTGTTGATGAAAAACCGCTGGAAGTAAAAAAAAGAATCGGTTATTTGCCGGAAAATGTCCCTCTTTACGGCGATCTTACTGTCGATGAATATTTAAACTTTGCCGCTGAATCTCATAACATTCCAAAACAAAATAAAGAAACAGCCATTAATGTAAGTCTTGAAGCTTGCGCTCTTACATCATATAGAAGCAGAAGAATTGAAACTCTTTCCAAAGGCTATCGCCAAAGAACAGGTCTCGCGCAGGCGATACTTCATGATCCTCCTATTTTAATTTTGGACGAACCTACTACAGGTCTTGATCCAAACCAGATTATAGAAATACGTTCTTTAATAAAAGAACTTGGTAAAAGAAAAACAGTTATTCTTTCCACTCATATTTTACAGGAAGTAGAAGCAATCTGTTCGCAGGTTTTAATTATTAATGACGGAAAAATAGCCGCGCAGGGGAAACCGGAAGAAATTGCCGGTTCCATAAAAGGCGGCGATACCTGGGAGCTTATTTTAAAACATACGAGCGCGAAAGACGCATCAAACGATGTAAAAGAAAAATTATCAGCTCTTGGCAGCCTAACCAATATATCTGTTAATGCTTTAGGCAATCAGTTAACCGGAGCCGCTTTTTTTATTCCGGCGCGCGATGACGATTCAAATACTGGAGAAAGAATTTTTGACTGGGCTGTAAATAACGGTTTAAAAATACTTGAAATGAACAGAAAAAAATTAAGTATCGAAGATATCTTTGTAAAACTTACAAAAGATGAACAGGAGTCTAAATGAAAAATATTATTCCATACCGCGCTTTTACACTCGCGAAAAAAGAATTTTTACAGTATTTAAACTCACCAGCGTTTTACGGAGCCGCTGTTTTCTTTTTAATTTTTACTTCCGTGTGGCTGTTTTTTTTCAGGCAGCTTTTCGCCAGCGGTCAGGCGACATTACGTCCGTATTTTGACATTTTTCCAATTGTTTTTATTTTGGTAATTCCCGTTATAACAATGAAAAGCTGGGCGGAAGAACGAAAAACAGGCACTGTAGAAATATTATTAACAATGCCTTTTACAGAATGGGATCTAGTCCTTGGAAAATTTTTCGCCTGTCTTGGCGCGTTAACCGTAATGTTATTATTAACTGTTCCGCTTCCTTTAACTCTTTTAAGTCTTGGAAGTTTTGACGCGGGTATGATCTTTTGTGAATACCTTGGAGCGTTTTTACTTGGCGCTTGCGCAATCGCTCTTGGTTTATTAATGTCGTGTTTTTCCAAAAATCAGGCAAGCGCGTTTTTAGGTACGACTGTGGTTTTAATGGTGGTAATGTTGATTGAACAAATTGTATTTATTTTTGGTCTTTCCGGCTGGCTTGCCGGAATTATTAATTTTGTTTCACTGGCGTATCATTTTGAAAGTTTTACAAAAGGTTTAGCGGATTCAAGGCACCTTGCGTTTTTTATTTTAACTACAGCGTTATTTTTATTTATTAACACAAGGGTTATTCTGTTCAGGAAGTGGAAATAGGGAAGTATGATATGAACAAAAGACAAACAACAATTATAACAGTTTTATCCGTTGTCGCGTTTATTCTTGCTTTAATGGTAAGCGATCGTTTTTGGTTTCGCCTGGATCTTACAAAAAATAAAGCGTACACAATATCGCAGGTTTCCCGTAACCTTCACAGAGAAATCCCTGAAACAGTAAATATTACATATTATGTTTCAGACAGGCTCAGAGGTATTTTCCCGACAGTCGGAGATATCGAAGATACATTGGTTGAATATACCGCGTACTCCAGAGGAAAAATTCGCCTAACAGTAAAAGATCCTGTTAGAACCGGAGTTTCCAGAATGATAGAAGAGCTGGGGCTAGTACCAAGGCAAATACAAAATGTTGAACAGGATCAAGCCAGTTTTATTACAATTTATTCCGGAATTGTTATTGAATATCTGGATAGAGTAGAAGTGCTTCCGTGGATTGAATCTACAGAAACCCTGGAATACGATCTTACAACAAGAATACGTTCGATGGTTAATAACAGCGAAAGGCTGATAGGAATTATTGTTGGAGATTACTTCAGACAATGGAGAAGTGATTTTAATTTAATTGATATGTATTTGACTAATGCCGGTTATAAAATACGCTTAATTCAAAATGGCGAAGAAATACCTGATAATCTGCCTGTTTTATTTGTACTTGGCGGTGTAGAAGATTTTGACAATTTTGCTTTATACAGAATCGACAGATATATTCAACTTGGCGGAAAAGTTTTTTTCGCGGTTAAAGGCGTATATGTAGATACAATTCGAGGTTCGATAGAAGCAAGGCATTTAATTGATTTTGGACTGCTTGATATGATTCAATCTTATGGCGCGGTTATTAGATCGGAACTTGTTTTGGACAGAACAGCTTTGGCTATTCAATATCATTCAATGACAGCGACAGGCAGCAGCGTATTACGTACCGCGCGTTATCCATTTTGGATAAATGTATTGGGTTCCAATGGAAATTCGGAGCATCCTGTAAGCGCGGGTTTTAACGGAATTGATTTATATTGGGCAAGTCCGCTTGGATTATATCCTCCCGCGAATGTAGAAGCGGTTCCACTGTTTACCAGTACTCCTGAAGCCTGGACTGTAAGAGAAGAGATGAATACTGTTCCCGGCGCTCCGTCTTATTTACTGGAAATTGAAGCGATTGATACAAGAGGAGAAAAAATTCTTGGCGCCGCTTTAACAGGTTTATTCCCAAGTTTTTTTAGCGGAGTTGAAAAACCTGTACGCGAAGGTTTGGATGAACAGCTTCCTGATATGCCGGCGGTTTCCAGGAATTCGCGCGTTATTGTTATCGGTGATACTGATTTTATAACTGATATGATGACAGCTACACAAAATGTACAACGCGGCGAACGGCAAAACCTTGATTTTGTTTTGCGCGTAGCGGATTGGCTTTTAAATGATGACGATGTAATTGAAATAAGAAACAGGCTGCCAACTGTCGGACGTTTTGACAAAATTCTTGATGAAGCGCGGCGGGCTAATGTTATGAACTTTGTACAAATTGTTAATGTAGGATTAATTCCTTTACTTGTAATTGCCGCGGGAATTATTATCGCGTTTAGGCGAAAATCACTCGCTAAAAATAAGGAGACAATAAATGACATATAAAAACCGGCTTATTTGCCTTCTTTCCTTGATTGGTGTTTTATTACTGGCATATATTGGAAGTTTTATTTTTAATTACGATTGGAGTAATGAAAGGTCCGCGTCTTATGTTTGGCTGGATTCAAAAGCCGCGGAAAGAACAACAAAAATTTCTGTTAGTTCATTTGGGCAGGAATTTGAAATAACAAAGAGAAATTCCAATTGGTTTATAATGTATGATGGTGTTGAATATCCCGCGCGTCAATCGCGAATCGACGATTTTTTAAGAATATTTACAACACGTTCTCCCTGGCCTGTCCGCGCTTCGAGCAGTTCTTCTCATGAACCTTTAGGGCTAGGAGATGGAGCGTGTAGAGTAACAGTGTTTGGAGATTATTCTGTAATACTTGATTTATTAATAGGTGACGATGATATCATGGGGCGTGAATCGTTTTTTCGCAAAGCCGGTCAAAATGAGGTTCGTTCAGGTGATGTCAGTATAAGAGCGTATTTATCCGGTTTAATTACAAGCTGGTATAATCTGCGTATTATTCCTGAAAGCGACGGCGGCTTCGCGGATGTAAACAATGTACAAAGGCTTACTGTCATTAACGGTGATGATCCTGATGTTGTACAGCGTTTCACGCGCGCTAACAGAAGATGGGATATTTCCGGTATTTCTGTTACATCACCCGATACTTCCAGTATCGAAAGTTATATAGATTTTATTTTAAACGCGGAAGGCGAAGATTTTCTTGATCCCGCATTAGCTGAAGATATTTCGTTTGATTACAGCCGTATTGTAATTGAGTTTGGAAACGGCAATATTATTACAATTCGTATAAGCGATTTTGATGAAGTCCACAAGCGTTACGCCAGAGTCAGTAACAGTAATCATACTTTTGTAATTCCTTTATGGGTTTCTTTTAGGCTTTTTAGAGACGCTGATTTTTTTGAACTGTAAAAAAACTTTTACATTTAATTAAACGTGCGTATATAATCCCTGTATTTTTCCGGATCGCTTTTAAACGCTATAATGGTTGTCGCGGGATCGTTTTTCGCTTTTTTAAGAGCTTCCTTTGTTTCCAGCATTATTCTTTCAGCGTTTAAAAGCCTTCCTGACCGCGATGATAATCCAATCTTCATATTAAAAATTGAATCTTCATTATGCTGGAATTTTTCCATTATACGCTGATAAAACTTTTCTGACTTTTCAATCGCGTTTTCAAGACCTGTTCCCGGTAAAATAACGGCGATGCCATGTTTACCGAATTCAAATAATAAATCCCTTGATGTATAAAAAGACACGGCTTCATCCGCTGTTATTACATACATATCGTCGTTTGGAATATTAATAAAATCCATCAATACAAGCGAAAGATCTTTTTCTGTTGATGAACAGCGGTGTAATTCTGAATCCAGGCGATCTTTTATATATTCTTCCCATCCTATGTTACTTCTTGGTGAATATAAACCTTTTGGAGTTGATTTTGATTCTGAAAATACTTTTTGCGGAGGAAGGATAGTTACAGATTCCTTTTCGTAAACGGACATTTTTTTCTTTTTTGCTTCGGGAGTTGGAACTAAAACCATTTCTCCTCTTACAGGTTTAGCGAATAATAGCTGTAACAACATGGTAATAAACGCGATAGCGAAACCAACCGCTATAATAATGAGTGTTTCTTTTAATATTTTTGAAAACGCGTTAAAATCATAAGCGCTGGCGACAGCTTTAATATTGGCGTTTCGTATATCAAAAATATCCAATGGCTGATAAAGAGTTTCATTTGAAAAACTGAATTTATTTTTAAATCTGGGAGTTGTATTATTCACCCACTCTATCGCGAAATCTCTTTGTTTTTCAAACGCGTAAACATTGTCTGATCCTGTTATAATCAAAGCTTCGATGCTTTTGGTTGTTATTAAAGAATTGTTTATGGCTTGTATATATCTTTCGTTTAAAAAGCCATTAACTGACTGGGATTGAGCGAGATTCGCCATTTGAGAAAATTCGATTTTAATAACTTCTTTGCGTTGTTCAATATTTAAATAGATGCGTACCGCACCCTGAACCAACGCAAAAAGGTAGATAATGATGCAAAATGCCGCGATTATCGAACCAACAGTTGATAAATTCCTGGTTTTGTTTCTTTGTATTTCCATATTATTCATATCTCTGTTATAATTATCGGTAGATTTATCATGCAAATAAGAGAATATTCACTGCCCGCAGGCTGGTTTCCCCATGATTCTGACTCTGTCCGGGGGTTTCTTTCGGACTATAAACCCGGCAAAAAAGGGTTATTTTCCTGCCAGGCGGCTATTTGTCCACACGCGGGCTGGTATTATAGCGGTAAAATAGCCGCGCTTGGCTTCGCTTCCTTAAAACCTCAAATTGATACCATTGTTATATTGGGCGGGCATTTGCCAGCCGATATTCAACCTTTATTCGCTATGGAAGACGCTGTTAGAACTCCCTTTGGTATAATGCCAATTGATAATGAATTGCGCGGCGTTTTAATGGATAAATTAAATGGCAAGGAAGATCGATACCGTGATAATACAATCGAAGTTTTACTTCCCATGGCGCGTTTTTTCTTCCCGGATTCGCGTGTTTTATGGCTGCGCCTTCCCGCGAATACTGAATCATTTGAATATGGAAAGATTATTTCAAAAACAGCGGCAAAATTAAAAAAGAAAATCAATGTAGTCGCTTCCGCGGATTTAACCCATTACGGCAGGAACTACGGTTTTTCACCCAAAGGAAGCGGCAAACAAGCGTTAGACTGGGTTAGAAATGAAAATGACGCGGGTTTTATTAAAGCTGTGGAATCAGGTGATTATAAAAAAACATTACTTCACGCGGAAGAAAATTCTTCTACATGTTCCGCGGGAGCTGTATTGGGAGTTTTGGGTTTTGCTTTTGAACAAGGTCTTGATAACGCGAAACTTTTGGAATATTCAACCAGCGCTGATAAAGATGACAGCTCAATTATTCCCGATTCATTTGTCGGATACGCGGCAATGGCGTTTGGTGTTTAACAATTTAATATTTTTTCTATTTTAGAAATACTAAAGTTTTTTACTTCTTCCATTAATTCATTTTGCTTTAATTTAATATTTCTTTTTTTTATAGCCGCGGCAAGCGGAAGCAGGGTAGTATAAATTAATTTTTCTTTTTCTGTAAACGAGGATTGATTTTGAACCGCAGGCATTATAGCTATGTCTTTCTTGTATTGTTCAAGAAAATCCCTTCCATTTGAATATTTTTTGTTAATTATCTGTTCTTTTTTTTCTATCTCTGTATATCGCGCGTTATTTATAATTCTCTGTATATTTATTGGAGCGCCTTGTCCTGGAGCGCAGGTTATTTTTGTATTTTGTTTCATTGTAATCATTATAGAAGCTTTTTCTTCCAATTTTTTGCGATAGAACCTAAGTGAATGTGTTTCGTAATAATTTTTATTTTTTCCATTTTCAGAAAGAAGAAATGGACTTCGATATAAAAAAACCGACATTTGCGCTTCCAAAGGCGATAATCTATTTTGTTTTTTTGAGAAATACGGATTTATATATGTGCCTCTAGCGTATGAGCGGCTGCCGACATAAGAAAAATCCGCGCCGTAAAGGGTTATATTATTTATTCCCATTAATTTTGCCAGAGAAAGGCAGGTGTATGTTACATTCGCGCCTGATGTATCCAATCGCATCAAAGATTTAAAATTGCCGCTAATGTAAAGCGCCAATGGATGCGCGCTGGAAAAAAAGACAGGTGATTGTGATAATCCAAAAAGAAGCGGAGGGCTCGCGATATCAAGTAAAAGCGGAATACCGCGCTGTTTATTATTAAAATCACAGCCAATAAAATGATAGTAACTTATAAACTGACAATCTATAGATACAATTATATCAGGTTCAATTCCGTTATGTAAAAGAACTCCAAGCGCGGTATCGCAGCAAATAATAAAAACACCTTTTTCTTTTGCTTTTTTAAGTAACGGTAACTGCTGATCAAGTGAAGGACCCGCGGCTACAATAGCCGCTTCTTCAGGGCTGGAAGATAATAAAATAGAGTTTTTTTCCTGGTTTTTTACAAGATCGATATTTTTTACATTGCGGATAATATTGGAAAACCATCGAATTCCAAAAAAAGCTTGCGCGGAATAATCGCCGGATACAATTTCAATGGCTTCCTGTATAATTTCGGCTGTTTTTTCAAACAAATCCTTGTCGTAATCTACCCTGGTTCTTAATGGAATTGTTTTTATTCCGTCATGTAAAGCGGGTTTATATTGTTCTATAATAAAATTCTTTATTTCTTCAAAGGAAGGGTCTACAAGAAGATTGAAACGGCTGTTTTCCAGTAACTTTGAATAATCCTTTGATTTTAATAATTCTTCGATACCATTTTTATTAAAATCAATTACTATTACCCGCGCGTTTGTAAGTTCCAACGCGGCTTCAGGATAAAAACCTCCGCCTAATCCCAAAAATATTATAAAACCTGTTTCTTCTGTAATAGTTGAAATTAACCTTTGTGCTTCGCGTTTTGGATCGATTAATGAATGGACAACCTGTGTTTTTCCGTCAGGCAAATTAATTAATGGAACAGTTTCGCCATTCCGGGATTTTTCAAATGTATAAAAAGTTTTATTCATTTAAGGCTTTTGTCCTCGATTTTGCCGCGATTTTCATTAATGCTGTTTCCAGTATTTCTTTTGATACTTCTTTTTCACCGGGAAAAAAAAACGCGCTTAGTTCTTTTTTTATATCTTCGCTGTATTTATTTTCTTTTAACGCTTTAATCAAAATTCCTGCGCCTCTTTGCGAAGAAAAGGAAGAATTGATTGTAGTATCGCTTGTTTTAAAAATATTATAATCTTTTTTTATTTTTAAATTTGATTGCTCTAATGGATTTCCTTGTTTAAAAATATTTTGTTTTTTATTATCAGGTTCTATCGAGTAAATTCGTTTTTGCCATGATTTTATTTGGTCTTTAAACCATGCCGCGTATATATCAAGGCTTTTTCCTCTTTGAAGTAATCCTGAACGTGTAAATAATTGTGAATAAACAGGCGAAAAACGATTCGCGCGCGAAAAAAATAAACTATCAAAGCCGTATGGTTTTACATGTGTTCTTATATCATTTACAGATAAATCCATACCCGCGAGGTATATATTACCGCTCGATAGAATCATCGCGAGATCAACCGCTGTTGCCGTAACAGTTCCTCTTTGAGGAATTATTACCGATGGCAATGAAAGTTCATGAAGAATTATATTCTGCCAAATACTGCCGTCGTTTATAATTAAAAAACGCGTATTATTTAACTGCGATGGCAAAGCGGCGTTAAGGTTTACCGCGAGAATATCTGTTTGTTTGTTTCTGTACGCCGCGTAAATGTGACGCAGCGCCCAATTTCCGCCGTCAGTAGAAATTACCAAATCGGCTTTAATACCGTTATGTGAAAGCGCCATTACAGAAGAAGATGAAGCGATAATTAAACAATTTTCCCGCGCTTTTTGAATAACAGGTATGGCTTTTTCAAGATTTGGACCAGATCCTGTTATAATTACCGGGATTTCTGTTTGTTTATATAAAAGTGTTTTATTGATATTTTCCAGATTTTTTAAAAAGTTTTTAACCCATCTTTTTCCGAAAGCCGCTGTAGTTCTGTTCCCAGCGTCTGTACGTTTTAAATATTCAACAACATGTGATAACAATTTTAAATAGGAATCTTTGTAATAATTTAAAGAAGGTCTCCATTCGATTATTCGAATGTATTCTATGTTTGTTTCCGGTACATTTTCATCAAGGAATTTATTAATTTCGGCGGCTTCGGTACTGTATAAAACCGGAATCCCGGATTCCTGTTTTTCACGCGATTCATTAAATGGCAGAGGTTCAACATGTAAGGCGATTATAACGCTTGTTATAAACTTTTCCTGTAAAACAGGAATTAGAAAACCAAGCCCAGGTTCAATTAGAATAAAACATTTTATATTTTCTTTTAAATTTAAAGAATCTATATAACGAGCGGCTTCTGCCTGTGGATTGTATCTTGAGTGAAGGCTGTCTATAAATCGCGCGCTTGTTCCGGTAATTATACCAACCCTAATTCTTTAAATAGCTTTTTGTAAGAATCAAAGTAATCAGATTTAGCGAATTCTTCGATCTTTTGATCAGGAAGGGATTCAAGAAGCTGATCCATGTAACTTAATATATTTCTAAGTTCTGATTTCAACTCCATTGGAATCTGGAAGCCATCTTGCCCACCCTGTCCACCGCCTTGAGGAGCCTGTTGTGGTGCCGCTGCTTGCTGCGCTGCTGCTTGCTGCGCCGCTTGCTGTGGAGCGGCAAATCCTGCTTGTTGCTGAGGAGCTGGTGATGACATTTGCTGTTGAGGCGCCTGTTGTGGAGCGGGAGCGGTCATTTGTTGTTGAGGGGCTTGTTGTTGCGGTGCCGCCGCTTGCGCTTGTTGTGGAGCGGCAAAACCTGCCTGTTGCTGAGGAGCGGGTGCTGCCATTTGCTGTTGAGGCGCTTGTTGCGGAGCCGTTTGTTTCGCAGGCGCCGGTGCTTGCGGAGCCGCTACTTGCTGCGCGGAGCGGCAGGAGTATCATCAAAACCTGTATCAAAATCATCAAACGCGTCATTTGTATTAAAATCGTCCATCATTGGGTCATCAAAAGACACTATTGAATCATCATCGTCCAAGTCTAACGAAGGTTCGGGTGATGGCGGTGTTTCTTCTTCATCTGCCCATTGTGAATCGTCAAATGTAATTTCGTCGTCTCCATCATCGGCGGCAGCCGCGGTATCGGCTGTATCATCGATGCCAAAATCGTCAGCTGCCAAATCATCGCCGCTATCCATTGAAAAGTCGTCAGCCGCCAAGTCGTCTGTTTCATCGAAAGAAATATCGTCAGAAGTCAAGTCGTCTGTATCATCTAATGATATACTGTCAGCCGCTAAGTCATCTGTGTCGTCGAATGAAATATCGTCAGAAGTTAAGTCATCTGTGTCATCTAATGATATATTGTCAGCCGTTAAATCGTCGCCGCTATCCATTGAAAAATCGTCAGCCGCCAAGTCATCTGTGTCATCCAATGATATATCGTCAGATGTTAAATCGTCGTTATTATCGATCGAAAGATCATCAAGAGAGTTTAAATCTAAATCAGAATCTTCTATAGAAGGTTCGTCTATATTATCATTTATATTGTCCAGGGATAAATCCGGTTCATCAATAACCGCGTTTGAAAGATCAAAATCGTCATTTGTAAAATCATCGGATTCAATTTTATCTGAATCCGCGCTGTCATCTTCAAGGTATGAACTATTTTCCGGAAGATCTGAAACAGGAGTGGCTCCTTCTTCTCTAAGCACTTCTAATTCGTCAGAACCATCTTCTGTAAAATTATCGAAAATGTCATCTGAAACTTCAGTATCAGGCAGATCCATAGAAATTTCATCAGGCTGGTCATCTGTTTCATCAGCGCCAAAACTTCCAACATCAAAAGCGTCATCTTCAGTTAAATCCTGTTCTTCAAAACTCGCGTCCGGGCTAAGATCAATATCTAAATCATCCGTGTTAATATCAATAAAATCATCTTCCGCGATATTATCGATAGAATCGCTATCCATCGATATATCTTCAGCGGATGAATCGTCCATCGTTAAATCATCTCCGAAGTCAATCGAATCCATGTTTGAATCCGCGGTTTCTTCGCTGTCTTCATCAAAACTTATTGAATCGTCAATATCTACACCTAGATCATCAGTTATGTCATCTGTGGACATACTGTCTTCAGACATACTGTCTGCTGAATCCATCGGAATATCCATAGATTCATCGTCAAGAGAAAAATCGCTTTCCGGGTTTTCTTCGGTTCCGGATTCTTCCGTAAAGTCTGCCGAATTTAAAATATTGTCAAGCTCGTCGCCGGTAAGAGCGATCGCTTCATCGTCGTCATCATCAATTACAGATGATGTAAAAGGATCAGCGCTTTCTTCTGTTTTTTCTTCATCTGTGCCTGTTCCGAGTATATCATCCAGTTCATCACCGGTAAGCGCGATTGTTTCGTCATCTTCTTCCGCGAAAAATCCGCCGCGATCATCTTTTTTTTCTTCTTCTTTCGCGGAAGGGCGTACATTAGCGAATTCTTTTTTTAGATCTGTCAGTTCATTTCTGATGGATGAAAGTTCGTTCGCTATTTTTTGCAATAGATTTGAAGATAATTCTTTTTCGTTTGATTTAATCGAATCAATATCTCCCTGTAAACTATCTACATTATTTTCGATTGATTTTACTGTGGGAATTTCAAAATCCTGATCATCATCATTTAAGAAATTATCGTTTATATCATCACTGTTGATTGGTAAGTCATCGCTTTCAAGGTCTATGCCGTCAATATCAATATCATCGTTTCCAATTGAAAAATCGTCATTATCCATATTATCCATTGACAGATCGTCACTATCTATTGATAAATCGTCAAAGTTAACATCGTCGGAACTTTCTTCGATTTCGCTTGAAGTGTCTGTTAAATCAAAATCGTCTAAATCGGAATCGATACTTCCTGAACTTTCAACAGTGTCTATGTTAATATCATCATCCGGGAATTCCATGTCGGTAAATTGCGTAAAATCCGAACCTGTGTTTACATCAAGGACAGCGTCGTCAAATGTTAATGACTCGTCATCATTTGTTGAATCGGCCGGTATAAAGTCAGTTTTCAGATCTGAAGGTATTTTGTTTTTTTCATTTTCGGAAAGAACCTGGGGTTCACTTTTTACCCATACACCATATTCATCCAGGTCGTCTACGGAGCCAATGCTGCCGCGATCTGAGTATATTGAAGGTTTTTTTTTACTTGCCATTGACCGCTCCCTAAATTAACACATATCGCTAATTATCGGTATTCTAATCTATCTTCAATAGATTTATCTATTTTCAATAGATTTTCCTATTTTCAATAGTTTATCTCTATTATATATAATAAAGTATGATATTCCTGTTGTCAATGGCGCATTTCAATAAAGAAACCTGTTAAAATTACCGTTAATCGAACCATGAGAATCCTTAAATACCTCATCGGGATTTGGGTAGCTATTGCCATATACACTATTTTTTCATTTTTAGGCGGGCCAAGAAGTATGCCGGCGTATAATTACCTGTTGTCAGAGAGAGAGCTTCAATGGGAAAACATAAAAACTCTGGGGGTTTTAAACGAAGAATTGGAAAAAACCAGAAATAATTTAATTTATGATCAGGAAACAATTTTAATTCACGCTCGTCAAATGGGATATGGGTTTGAAAATGAGCGTTTTATTCGAATTGTTGGTTTAAGTAATATAAATTCCGTTCCTTCGGCAACCGGAAATGTATATATCGCTCAAAAACCCGACTTTATTTTAGATAAACATATAAAAATAGCGGCTTTATGTATAGGATTTTTGGTATTCGCCTTTTTATTTATGCTGGAGTTCATCGAAACCCGCTCCAAATAGAGTTACTTTAGTCCGTGGCGGAATTCGCGGGCGATGTCGCGTTTTAGGTCTTTTTCGCGGATGCCCGCGCGCTTATCGTAGGCTTTTTTACCCTTACATAGTCCCAATTCCACTTTTACCCTGCCTTTTTTAAAATAAAACGACAATGGAATGAGGGTATAACCTTTTTCTTCGACTTTTCGGTGTATTCTTTTAATTTCTTCTTTGTGAAGAAGTAGCCGCTTTCGCCGGTCAGGTTCATGGTTAAAAATTGACGAAAAAGGGTTTTCCGCTACTACAAGCGAACGCAGCCAAACTTCGCCGTTAACAACTTCCGCCCAAGCGTCAGGAAAGGAGATTTTTCCATCTCTGAATGATTTTACTTCTGTTCCCATAAGTTCAATACCACATTCATAACTTTCGTCTATTGTGTAGTCATGGCGAGCTTTGCGGTTTTGCGCTATTAATTTTGTTCCTTCACCCATAATAGTTACCTGTAATCGCTCATTCTTTTTCCGCGTAAACAATACGGAAAGTAACAAAAGGCGATGATAAATCCGGCGGCAGGAACGCTCTGGTTTCTGTTGACGGTGGCAGCGCTCTGCCTCGTATCGATCGTTCGCGAGAACCGACTAGTTTTATCGCGTCGGAAGGAGCGTTGATAAAACGAAGCGGAGCGTAATAATCGGCGCACCATTCCCAGGTAACATCCCTCATATTTTCGATATAAAATGATGCCAGGATCCATTCATCTTCTGTCGGTAATCTGACTTCCATATTTGCCATTGATAAAGGAAGACGTGTTGTAAACCATTCGCAAAACGCCTGTGCCGCGTACCATGTTATTCCGCTGACAGCGTCTCTGTTTAAAAGTTCCATCGGATCTAAAGTAATTTCTTCCGGGAAATAATCGGTTTTATGATCTCTCCACTGTGGATTTTCATTTAAAAAGGTTTCAAAAATAGCTGTATTTACCGGTGTATCGCTTATCATGTAGTTATTTCCGGGGATTCCAATAAAATTAAGTCCGCCTATAAATTGCTGTCTTAAATTTCTTCTTTCCAGGTTTCCCGATGAAAGTGGTTCGGCAGACGAAGATGAATACCAATTAGAAGATTCAATCGCGGCGGCGACAGCGGAATTAGATGACATTAATTCGCTTAACCAATACGCGCTGCCGGGATTTTCTGAAAGAAAGTTTATGGTATCAGATATTGAATTAAAAATCGAAAGTGGAGTGGGAGCGCTGCCATTATTATCTATGAGTATTTTCGCGCGGATTAAATCCCGCATAGAAGCCTGTGTTACGGTAAAACGGGACGCGGCTTTTAAAATTCCCTGAAGCTCTTTTTTTACTGAATGTGTATTCGCGTATGAACCGACTCGGTACGCTCCTTCGGAAAGGCTAAGAGGTATTTGCCAGGTAGAAGAAGGTTCTCCCGCGAATGTCCAGGAAGCGAAATCTGCCGCGTAATAAGCAAACGCCGCGGCGGGATTATCAGTTTTAAGCGTAAATTCCATTTTTACGCGGCGGGGGAAGAAAAGGGAGCCAAAAACGCGGGAAGGAATTTGATGGACAGCGCTTTGACTTTCAAAACCGGGCATTACAACTGTTATTGTTTGTGTGCCCTTGGGAACAAATATTTTACTGCCAGAAAGCCCCATGTAAACATTGTTTACCCTGATAGCGGCGCCTGCCGGATCAGTTTTTACAATAATTACGGAACCAGGGTTTTTTATACCCGGAAAAATTAAAAAGAAAAAGATTATGATTAGTAAAACTATCGAATAAATTACAGTAAGGTAAACACCCGGACGTATTCCAAAGTAGTGTTTTAATTTTACCTGATCTTCGTTTTCTGGCTGTTTTTCCCGCATGATGAATTATATTAAAATTGATTCAATATAACAATAGAAGCGGCGGCATAAAAAAAGAGCTGCCCGAGTTTGTATCGAACAGCTCCATGCCCTTGAGGCATATCGGAAATATAGTGATTTGGGAGGGGAACTATAATCCCGACACTTTGAGTATCGGTAGGGTAGTGGAAATAACTGAAGCTTTTTTTATTCGTCCTCTTGAATTGTTAAATCCACGGCTAAAGCGATGCGATAGGTTCTGCCTCGCTGGATATTTAATGTTCGTGTAACAGTGTAGTCTCCAACCTGGAATCTGACTTCGTGGGTGCCGGGTTCTACAGTTACAGGGTCTGTGGTATTGCGGATTAAAGCGTTATTAAGGAAAATTCGCGCGTTTTGAGGCGCCTCGAATATGATGATTGGGGTTGGGTCTTGCAATTCGATTATCAAATCAATAACACGTCCTCGTTCTACGATAAAACGGCGGCTTTCGTTGCGGTAATCATCAGAAAGGACAACAAGATGATGTTCGCCTTCGCGCAATAAAACCTGTTCATTTAAATTGCTGATAACATTGTCGTTTATTAAAACTGTAAAAGGTCTGTTCCTTAATTGAGGCGGAAAACGCGTAACAAACCTCACGGCGCCTTCGTCGCTTAAAATAGGTCTCGCGACCAAATTGAATGTTGTCCTTTCAAATTCATCCGGCAGCCCTTTCATAACCTGAGATAATCTGAACATTATTGGAAATGTTCCGGGTTGCGCGATACCCGAAGGAACTGAAACGGTTGTTGTTGTTCTTAATCCATGCTGCGCTCTGATTGGGATATGATAGATG
This sequence comes from Treponema sp., assembly GCA_009784995.1. GTDB lineage: Bacteria > Spirochaetota > Spirochaetia > Treponematales > Breznakiellaceae > WQXQ01. The sequence continues at coordinate 17,462 of WQXE01000015.1, forward strand.
ATCCTTAATCTGTTGGGTAAGGCTTCAAACGCTATACGGTTGCCGGAAAAATCTGTTATACCGGTTCCTGTTTGGGGGTTGATATTATTATATATTGCCATAACAAGCGCGCCTCGGTATTGCAGCCAGCTTTGCGGAGCTGTAATTTCAAGCTCTATGCCTCTTAAAAACCGGGCTTCCGGACCAAGATTGATTAATACGGAATTATTTATGCCAATGTTGACAGCGGTTCCTGTCATTTTTTCTGGGGTAACTTCGATAATGGCGTCAACAAATGTGCGGAATGATTCTATCTGCGCGTGTAATAAGATACCGGGAAACAGCAGGAAAATTATGAGAAAAAAACCTGCTCCTAGCATACCACATCCTTTTTCTCCGCCAATGTCAGGGACGGAGTCTTCCTGCCGGATCAAACGCCCTTCCATCCTGCCGCAATTCAAAATGTAAATGCGGTCCTGTGGACTGACCTGTCGATCCCACCCTCCCTATCAGATTACCTGATTTTACCTCTGTCCGCAAGGCTACAAGTATTACTTGCAAATGCCCGTAAAGACTTGTCCATCTGTTACTGTGGGTGATAATTATATAATTTCCGTATACAGGATCAAAACCTGAAGCTGTAACAATTCCGTCCGCGGCGGCGAAAACCTCTGTTCCTTCCGGCGCGGCAAGGTCTATACCATTGTGCATTGTAAGATGACCAAAAAATGGGTCATTCCGCATGCCAAAAGAACTGGATACCCGGTAATTACGAAGCGGGAAGCGAAACCCGGAGTTTAAAAAAAACGCTCTTTCTGTTGGCGAAAATTCCGCTCCGGGAAAAAAATGATAAACTACAGGTGATCCGCTTTTTCTGACTGTTAACCTGATAAAATCCTGAGAGTTTTGCCTCGCGGCTCCTATTATTTTTTCAAGGTCAGTTTCAATATCCAAAGGAATAAAAATCCCAGGGCATGATGGGATTAATAATACACTTCCTGTTTCCAATGATGTTGGATTACTAATTCTGTTAAGGCTTGCGAGAGTTGAATATGGAATATTTGTACGGGCTGCCAGGAAAAAAATATCTTCGCCGGGTCTTGTTGTGTACTGGTAAATTGTTAAATGTTCCGCGATATTCTGCGACGATGATGTCGCGAGGTTATTTCTTATTCTCGCAAGCCTCATTCTGTTGGCTTCGATATCACTGGCTAGCTGCCTGAAAACTGTATCTGAAGGAGTGAACCTTTGTATTTCCGGAAAAGCGCTTGTTTGTTGAGCTTGGCAAACCGGTAAGGCTGTTAAAATTAAAAAAAAGGCAAGGGTAACTCCCTTGCCAGCCTTTTTTATGAACAAATTTACGCTGCCGAAATCGCGTCTGTTGGGCATGATGCTACACACGCGCCGCAATCTGTGCATTTATCGGCGTCGATAACATACTGACCATCATTTTCTGAAATCGCTTCCAGTGGACAGTCAGAAACGCACGCTCCGCAGCTAACACAAGCATCACCAATTTTATGAGCCATATTGAACCTCGCTTATTTAGAATATCTACAAAATAACACAAAATCTGCCGAAAATCAAGTATGATTTTCTTTGGTATAGTACTTGGCTTGGCAATTATGGGAGCCGTAAGTTACCTGGCGCTTGATAAAAAATCAACTTTCCACATTCGTTTGGCAAGTCTTGCCGCTCTTGGCATTATGGTTCTTACTGTAATAATTTGTATTATTGTCGCTCTTTCCACTGGCCGTACATTTGCTGTAGATATGTCTACCTATATTGTTGGAGAACCTACAGAAATTGTAGAAGAAACAAATGTATTCGCTATAATTTTTTCAGTTTTATTCTTTTTAGCGTTATTTGTGGTAGTCGCGGTTCTTGCCATGAAAGAGCAAAAAAAGCATATCAGGAAATAAAGCTTTTTTTCGCGTTTTCCAGTGTTAATATCACCTTGTCGCACCATTGATCAAATTCGATGTCTTCACGCTGTAATTCGCTGTTATTTAATACATTGTTTACTGTCATTTTGATGCCTTCGTCTACACGCGTCTTTGCGTTGAAGTCCGGGGCGAGTCGTTTTAACTTGGTGTTGTCAAAAACGACAGAATTTGCCTTGTCGCCTAAAAGACTGCCTTTAAAATCATATTTTCCCTGTGAACAGCTTTCAAGAAAACCGCTTGATACATGTACCGCTTTTAACTCTACATTTAAAGCGTCAGCGATTATTTGATAAATTTGATTCCATGTTACACTTTCGTCGGACGTGATATGCAGGGTTTCACCGATTGCATGGATATTTCCCATTAATCTTACAAACGCGTTTGCAAAATCGCTGTTATGAGTTAATGTCCATAAACTAGTGCCATCTCCATGAATGATGACAGGTTTGCCGTCTAACATTCTTTTTAAAACCTGCCAGCTTCCGTTTTTGCCGTGCACTCCAAGCGGCACGTTACGTTCGTCGTAGGTGTGGCTTGGACGGATAATCGTAATCGGAAAGCCGCATTCGCGGTATTTTTGCGTTAAAAATTCTTCGCAGGCAATTTTATCTCTTGAATATTTCCAAAGCGGATTTGATACAGGCGTTCCTTCTGTAATCAGATAAGAAGAAAGCGGCTTTTGGTACGCCGATGCCGAAGAAATAAAAATATATTGTTTGCAAAGACCGTTAAAAATTTCAAAATCTTTTTTTACATGTTCAGGCACAAAAGCGATAAAATCGGCGACAACATCGAATTTGTTTCCTTTGCCAATGACTTTTTCCAGTTTTTCTTTAATCTCGGGCGCGTCTTCGCTGAAAATATCACATTCTATATGATTAAACTCGGCTCCTTTAAACTCGCTTTTACGGTTTCCGCGGTTAAGCAAAAAAAGCTGCCAGCCCAATTGAGCCGCCTGTCTTGTAATTGCGCTGGAAATTGTTCCTGTTCCGCCGATAAATAGTACTTTCATATTTTAATCCTTGTTATAAATCTGCTGTAAGAATTCTTCCGGGGTTTGTGCAGGTACAGGTGAGTTTGTAAAGTCTTTTACATTTCTTGTTATAATATAATCCGCTTTTTCTCGCCTTGCGGCAGCGCCGATTAACGCGTCTTCAAAATCCGGCATAAATAATATTATAGCACTTGTTATATCTTCTGATGTAGTATTGCAAATTTTTATGTAATTGCTAAGAAGAAAGATATTTTCTCTTGCTTTTACGTCATCTCCAAAGAATTTTCTGATTAAATAATAAACATCTTTAACTGCTCCAGCGCTCATTATTGTTTCAATTTCGCCTTCCAACCCAAGCTGTATAACTTTGCGAGAATTAAGATAAAACGGTTCTCTTTCTTCTAAAAAATCAATAACAACATTTGTGTCTATTAATACTTTCATTACCTTACCTTAATTATCACTTTTTTTCGGAGGGGTGTCGTACTTAGGATCCATGATCCAGGGTGCATGTCTTGCAAGCCTTTCTCTTTTTATTTCATCAAGGCTTATAGTATTACCTTTAATGATTCCAGAAAGAGCGTTTAAAATTGACATTTTATCTTCTGTTGGATCCGACAATTTTGCGATGCATTTTCCGTTTTTGGTAATGTACACATTTTTCTTTTCTGCCACTGTGTCCAAATAGTGCCCTATTTTGGACTTAAATTGGGTTGCTGTAACGACCATTTTTATCTCCTTAATATCGTATGATATTAATATAACAAAATCGTACGATTGTGGCAAGGGGAAATTGGGTGGTTTTGGTTAAGAAATGGTTAGGAGTGTCAAGCTTATCTTGATAAGATGAATTTATAGTGTTATAATAACTGATAGCTAAACTAAAGGAAGTTTAAATGAACTTTTTAGAACTTGGTAAAATGTCTGATAAAGACGCACTAGATGTTTTTAAAAGTATAC
>WQXE01000016.1 GCA_009784995.1 Treponema sp.
AAACAGCTGTATTTTTTGCTTTTTCAAAAACAGGGGACGCGAAAAGAATTACTGTTTCACGTCCATTTCTTTCTGAAAGAATGTTGTCCGCTTCAATTACCTTATGAATTTCTCTTTGCGGAAACAAATCTAAAAGTTGTGTACTTAAACGCAATGGAGGAGAGAAAAATAAAGATAAAACCAATAGTACAGGGAAACCCAAATGAATAATAAACCAGAGTTTAAGAAATATATTACGTTTCTCTGGAAACGAATTTAATAGAAACAGCTTCTTTTGAAGCGTAAAATTATGGAATTGTAAAAAAAGCTTCTTCATGCGCGTTAAGTGTTGTTGGGAAACTAAGGTTTGATAATGTATATGTAATTACATCGCCGTTTTGTTCAAATAATTTGATAGACCGTATCGCGGAATCGCCGCTCATTATTATTTTCGTAACAAAAGAAGTTAAAACACTGTCTTTAGGCAAAAGCCCCATAGTCCAATTAGAAACACTGCCTAAATAGAAAACTTCAAAATTTTCCAAAAGACCTATACTTTGACCTGTAAATAACGAGTTCATAACATCAGCCATATGTGTAAAAGTTTCATTCCCCTGAGAGCTTAAAACAGATTTTTGCCCGTTTGGTCTTACTTGTAAAATAAAATCTCTTCCCATTATCATTGTAGAGGGAAAGGGTTGTAATGTTTCCCATACCATTCCTTTTTCTGAAGCGATTATAAAATTTCCTGAAGAGTTAAGTGATCTATCAAAACGGTTTAAATATTTTTCCTGTATAAAACTCCCTTTAATAATTGGTCTTTGCGCGAGATTCTCGCAGGTTGCGTTAAATGTATTCATAGTCTGCGGTACAAGCGGATGACGGAAAACATCTTCCTGAGCGTAAACGTAAGAAACTATAAAAACAAATACTAGAAATAATATTTTTCTGGATCTATTCATGGAAGGCTCCTTCCAAAGTATAAGAGTATGATCGTAAATGATTTACAAGTTTAACTGTATTTCTTGTTTTTTCAATTTCTATAATAATTTCATTTCCATTAAAAATACGACGGTTATCATTACTAATTTCCAAAACTAAACCGCTTTCTTTTAGTGATTTGTCTAAAAGAACAGGATCATAAAAGCAAAGTTGAAAATCTACTATAATATATTCCGGTTTAAAAAATTGTAAAACAGCTCTTGGAATTACAGCCGAAGAAAAATTAACTAAACCGTTACTGTATGAAAGTTCACCTAAACTAGCTCCCATTTCATTAAAAAATATCATTTCTATCGCGTTTTCATTTGCTTTTACCCAGGAATTTAAAAAATAATTTTGACCTCTGATTTCAGCGGATAAAAACTGAGCCATATCCATGACTTTTTCAATTCCCTCTGTGGGTAATAAAATGAATTTAGAGTTGTCTGTTATATTTACATATTGTATTTCTTTTCCGGCAACTGAAGCGCATGAAAGAAAAACGGCAATGTAGACCGGGAAAAGGAAAAAGAGTTTCATCAAGCGCATTTATCTTTATTTATATACAAAATTGTAATGTTTGTCAAGCAGACTATTATTTGCTGAAGTTTTTCTAAAAAAACTATTTATGTTTATGTAGAAAATTAGCGATTAATTCATCATATTCCGCTTTTTGTGAAGCCCTGACATGTGAATGTCTGCCTTTGGGAAAAAAGTGGATTTCTTTAAATTCAGACTCGCAAGTTTCAAATAGCTCTTCGCTATTTGATTTAATAGAAAACTTATCCATATTACTACAGATAAATAAAATCGGAATATCAATATCTTTCATATATTTTATGGGAGACTCTTTAAAAGGTCTAGTCTTGGTTGTTATGAATATTAGAAAAAAAGTCACATAAATACCTGCGTAAACAACAGGAAGGAAAGGCGCTTTTAGAACTTTCGCGTGGGCTTTGAAAAACTCGTAATAATTTTTATATAATCCATCTGTAACTATCCTTTTTAAAAAACCGTTACATTCTTTTTTAAGTTTTTTATACGCGTAAATCGCCGTAGCCGCGCCTATGCAAATTCCATGAACAGTAAAATCAGATATTTTATATTTTTCATTTATCAGTTTAATCCATAAAATTAAATCGTCACTTTCTTTTATTCCTCCTGTTTGAAATACCCCGTCACTAAAACCATTAGAGCGAACATCGATAACTAAAATATTATATTCATTTTTAGAATAAACATCCGCGAAATAATAGGAATAGAGCAGTGACTCAGCTCTTCCCTGCACGATTACCGCGCATTTGTCAAACCCGAAATTAATGTATTCACCGTATAAATTAAGACCTTCACTTCTTATTTGAAGCAGTTCTTTTTTTTCCTTAAAATTTTGTGACCAAGCTACTCCTTCAGAAAACATAGACATTTGTAATTCATCCTTTTTCTGTGTGCACTCCCTGGTTCTTTTTTTAAAAGGGCTGCGGTATGCGGTTTTTATAAAAATCATAAAAACTAAAATCAGGAATAAAATTATACAGACAGCCGTAAGACAAGCAATTATAATAACGCATGTATTTACCCAGGGATTAAATATTGTACCGGTTAATAAAACGTTCATGTTATTTTTTATTTACGGTGATTCCTTTTGTATTCACTATCAAGCTGACAAAACATGTATAACCTCGCGATTCTTTCAAAGCAGCCAAATAAGTGTTTTCCAATAATTAAAAAAATAACTTTTGCGATTCTTCTTCCTATCAACTTACTGATTGGATGCCATGTCGAAGAGAGGTGGTGTATCGCCATTGTATTATCTGTAATATTTATTCTGTGAGTAATGTAGTTTTTAGGATAGAAGTATTCTGACGAAATAAGCATTACATTGTCTTGTATTTTTTTTGTTTTTCCGTCTAATTTAGGATTATAAAGCCTTTTTGTTGAGGCGCTGAAATTAAAAACAGTCAGCATATTAGAACCGATATTTACTTTTTTAATGGGTGTAAGATACCTTTCGTGCACTTCACGGATTAATTTGTGCCCTTTTTTCGCGCCTAAAACCGCGCTGCCAAACCAAAATTTAGATTCATATCCAATAAAAAAGTCGTTATTTGTAATTAATTCATTAAATGGTTTTAAAAGTTCGATATCGGTGTCAAGATAAACACCGCCGTAATTTAAAAGAACATAACTTCGTATAAAATCGGCGGCAAGCGCCCAATTTTCTTTTTCAATTGCTGCTTTTACCCAGGAATGATTCTCACAATCAAAATTATTTTCGCTCCATTTAATTATTTCCCAATCAGGATGAAGCTCCTGCCAGCCGCGTATAAAAGCCTGATGCTTTTCAGGAATTTCTTTGTTCCCAAGCCAAATATAATGTATTGTTTTTTCAATCATGTTTTTAGTTTATATTGTAAAATTCTTCTTTAAGTTATTATAATTAACTTTTTTACTTTTAGTCAATATGAATTTATTGGGTTTTCTAATGACAAAAACATAAAAAAACGCTATTATTGTAGTTTATGGAACAAAAAAAAGGCTGGATTGTTAGAATCCGTCAGATTTTATACACAAAAGCTTCCTTTTCTTATTTGAGGATAACCGCGAATCAACGACTGAAACCAAGAAAACGTTTACGGTTTGAAACAGATGTAGTAGATCATTGCAATTTAAATTGTAAATCATGTCATCATTTTTCATCTGTCGCTGATCAATACTTTGTTAAAAAAGAAATATTTGAAAAAGATTTCGCGAGACTTTCGAAGCTCGCCGGAAGAAATAATGAAAATATTGATATAATGGGCGGCGAGCCGTTACTGCATCCTGAAATTTCTAAGCTCGTGGAGATAGCAAGAAAATATTTCGATGGTCCTATAAACATTGTAACAAATGGTATTTTGTTAGAGAAAATGAACGCGTTTTTTTGGGAATCATGCGAGAAAAATAATATACGAATAATTGTTTCAAGTTATCCAATAAAATTGAATGTTAAACGAATAAAAGAACTCGCGAAAAAACATAGTGTAAAATTAAAGATTCGTTCTCTGTTTATGAGTAAAAACAGTTGGTGTAAATTGCCATTTGATTTAGATGGCAATCAGTCTAAAACAGAAAACAGTAAATTATGCTTAACAATAAATAAATGTAATTTTTTAAAAAACGGCAGGCTTTCTACTTGCTGTCTGCCGTTGATTGCCGATCGGTTTAATAATTATTTTGGTAAGGACACTGAAACCGAAGGTTTCGGAAAGACTTTAGAGGTTACAGACGATGATTATATCGATATTTACAAAGCGAAAAATATAGAGGAAATTTATGAATTTTTAAGCAAACCAATGCCATTTTGCCGCTATTGCAGAATAAAATCATGGGAAATAGGCATTGAATGGGGAGTGACTAAGAAGGAAATAACAGAATGGATATAGGAATAATGGTTAGTACTGATGGATATTGACATAAAAAGTACTTTTTTACTATAATCCGATTTATGGATGATTTAAAACAACAAATTAAAGAACTAATAATAAACTCCCTTGAACTTGATGGCGTTAAAACCGAAGACATCGTTGATTCCGACCCTTTATTTAGGGAAGGTCTTGGTTTAGATTCTATAGACGCGCTTGAACTTGGGGTAGCGATAAAGAAGAAATTTGGGGTTAAACTTTCAGCGGAAAACGCGGATAATAGAAAACATTTCGCGTCTGTAGATGCCCTTGCCGCGTATATTACAGAATTTAAATCCTGATGGCTTTTCGGTTGACTGGTGTTTTAAAAGCAGCTGCAGGAATTTTCCCGGTTAAAACACCGTTTTTTTGGTTTACCATTCCCCTTTTTATATTTGGTTTTTTTTGCCTTTTTAGTGAGTCCGGTTCTATTTTAAAATTTTACCCAATTTTAATGAATCTAGTGTTCCTGTTTTTCTTCGGTGTTACTCTTTTTAAACCTACATCGATAATTTATCGCTTCGCTATTCTTATGGATAAAACTATTCCCGCTTCTCCCTGGAATAAAAGAATCGCCGAATATTGCCGCAAAGTAACTATTGTTTGGTGCGGTTTCTTTTTGTTAAACGGAAGTTTTGCGGCATACACTATTTTTTTTGGTTCTGATGATTTATGGACTATATATAACGGCGGTATAGTTTTTATATTTATGGGTTTTCTCTTCGCGGGCGAGTTTATCATAAGAAAAAGAATACAGAAAAAAAGACATTTATCTGTTCCGCTTTCAGTGTTCAAAAAAAAATCACGAGAACCTTCGTTGATCCTGTGTTATGATGGCGCGTGGAATGAAAGGTTATATAAAACATGGAAAGATTTTATAAAAGATACAGCCAAGTTAAGAAAATACATTAAAGAAAAAGGCTCGGATAAAAAACGCTGGCTGCTTTATAGCGAAGATTGCTGGCATTTTTTATTGGCTTTTACGGCTTTGCTTCAATGTAAAAAAGAAGTACTCCTAAGCGCGAATATCAGCCCGGGTTACATCGCTGAAATACGCGGCGCGGATAAAAAATCCATTCCTTTCCTTACAGACCAGACTTCTTCCGGTGAACAAGATTTTATACATATTCCCGAATTGCTTGCCGGAATATCGTTAAAACATTCAGAAATTGATAAAATACCGGAAATCAACGCGGATGAAACATCAATAATAATGTATACATCCGGAAGCACAGGAGAGCCAAAAGCTATAAAGCAGCGACTTACAGAATTTGAAAAAGATAATAGCGGTATTATTTCTTTGCGCGGCGAAGAGTTTCTTAAACGCAAAGTATGTTCTACAGTAAGTCATCATCATATGTATGGGCTTCTTTATACAATACTTCTGCCATTTACAATGGGAGTTCCGTTCAGAAGAAAAATGATTGATTTTCCCGGTGAACTGGAAAAACTAAATCGCGCAAGTTATATGATTGTTTCCAGTCCCGCTTTCCTTAAACGCGCGGTGAAAACTGAAACACCTTTCACTTTAAAATCTCCGTGGATATTCACCTCCGGGGGACTTCTGGAATATGAAACAGCGGAAAAAACAAATGAGGTTTTAGGCTTTTGGCCTATCGAAGGTTATGGCAGTACCGAAACATCCGGTGTTGCCTGGAGACAATCATGTAAAGGTCAGGAATGGACACCGTTAGATACAGTTCAATTAAGCCAAGCCGATGATGGCTGCCTTATTGTTTGTTCGCCATACATAAAAGATCCGGCGGGGTTTAAAACAGCCGATATGGTTGAACTTCTTCCTGATGGCCGCTTCCTATTAAAAGGACGCGTTGATTCAGTTGTCAAAATCGAAGAAAAACGGATATCCCTGCCTGAAATCGAAAACCGTATTAAACAATCCGGTTTTGTTGACGATGTTTGTGTGATCCCCATGGAAGGAAGCCGTCAGTATCTCGCGGCGGCAATTGTTTTTAATAATAAAGGGATAGAAAAATTTAACGGATTGGAGAAAATTTTAATTAATAAATTCTGGAGAGAATATCTTTCTCAATACCTTGAAAATGTTGTTATCCCAAAAAAATGGCTTTACCTTTCAGAGCTGCCGGTTGATACGCAGGGGAAAAAACGAAAAGAAGATATGACGCGGCTTTTTAATGATAAAACAAACGGGGAATCTTTGGAATGAATAAAATTAACAAAGAAAAAATTATTAAACAAACCGAAACCGCTGTTGTTTTGGAATTCTCCATTCCCGGTTCAAGTGATTATTTTAACGGACATTTCCCGGGTTTTCCTGTTCTTCCGGCAGTAGCTCAAATTTTTATTATTACGCACTTTGTTTCCAGATATTTTGGAATTTGTATTGAACTTTCAAAAATAAAACGGACAAAGTTTATCAATATTATACAGCCTGATATTCCACTTGTTTTATACTTGGAAAAAATAGAAAAAAATATTTCTTTTAAAATAATTTCTACAGATGAAAAAACTGTTTTTTCCGCGGGTACTCTTGTTTTACCGGAGGAATTATGAAACTAAGAGAAGAAAACGGACCATATAATATTTTTATGGAAACGGAAACAACCGTAGAATTTTTTGATCTAGACCCTATGCAGGTTGTATGGCACGGGAATTACATTAATTATTTTGAAATCGCCCGCAACGCTCTTCTTGATAAAATAGGGTATGGTTATTATGAAATGGAAAGATCAGGTTTCGCGTTTCCGGTTGTTGAAGTTTCCGTAAAGTATTTAGCTTCACTGCGGCACATGGATCGCGCGAGGATTAAAGCCATTCTTGAAGAATACGAAAACCGTTTAAAGATAAGATTTGAAATTAGAAACGCGCGTACCGGTATTATTACCACTAGAGGGGTAACCACTCAAATGGCTTTTGACATTAAGGCAGGTGAATCTTGTTTTGTTTGTCCTGCGGCTTTAACGGAAAAAGTTGAAAAATTAATTAGAGAAGGGAATCCTTGTTGAAAAAGAAAATATTTATTTCAGCTCCGGGACTCATTTGCTGCGCTGGACAAAATAGAAATGAATTGTACGAATCATGCCTAAAAGGATATCAGGGTGGAATCACTTCCTATAAAGGATCTTTAGTTGGTCAAATCCCGGAAGCTAATTTACCGGAGCCTGCGGTCCTGGAAAAAAAATCCCGGATTTTCCGGATAATAGACGCGGCACTGGAACAAATACGTCCGGAAATTGAAAAAGCCATTGCCGCGTATGGCGCTGAAAAAATCGGTGTTTGTCTTGGTTCATGTGACAACGGGTCGGAATTATCACATGCCGCTCACAGGGAATTTTTTGAAAAAGGCTCTTTCCCGAAAGACTACAATCTTCGTTTTCAAAACGCTTCATTACCCGCTGAATATATATTTGAAAAATTTGGACTTAAAGGTCCTGTCTTTACAATCGCTACAGCCTGCGCTTCAGGAGCGAGCGCCATTATAAAAGGAACTGAATTGATGAAAGCGGGTATTTGTTCCGCGGTAATCGCGGGAGGGGTTGATATTGTTTCTGACATGGTACTTACAGGTTTTAATTCTCTTGGAGCCGTTTCAGACAGTCTTTGTAATCCTTTTAGCAAAAACCGCAAAGGAATAAATCTTGGTGAAGGAGCGGCGTTTTTTCTTCTTGATTTCGCGCGAACGGTTGATGGCATTGAATTATTGGGAACTGGTGAAAGCGCGGACGCGTATCACATGACTGCGCCCGGTGAAGATGGCGCGGGACCGGTAAGAGCAATACAAGCCGCGTTATTGGACGCGGGAATTAGTCCGGGAGATATTGGTTATGTGAATCTACATGGTACCGGAACGCCGCATAATGATAAAGCCGAAGCCCTTGCCATGACCACTATATTTGATCCATGTCCCGCGGTAAGTTCTACTAAGTCTATAACAGGCCATACTTTGGGTGCGGCAGGCGCTATAGAAGCCGCGATTTGCTGGATGATAATAAAAGAGAGAAAAGGATTACCTGTACATTGCTGGGATGGCATAAGAGATGAAGAATTTCCAGCGCTTCCCCTGGACATCCAGGATAATACGCCATCAATTTGTATGAGCAATAGTTTTGCTTTTGGCGGATGTAATGTCATTTTAATTATTGGTAAAAGGACAACATGATAGAAATTAATGATTTATCTTCCATAATACCTCACGGTGGTAAAATGTTACTTCTTAGTAATATTACAAGGTATAATTTAGAAGAATGTAACCTTGAAGCTGAATATCACATAACAGAAAACTGTCTTTTTTTTGATCCGCAAATAGGCGGGGTTCCAACCTGGGTTGGTTTTGAATGTATCGCCCAGGCAATCGCGGCTCTTTCAGGGATTAGCGACTTAGAAAAAGATGAGAAAAATGAAAAACCGCGAATAGGTTTTATTATAAGTATTTCTAAAATGGATGTTTTCCTTCCTGTATTAAAATCAGGGAGTACGATTGTGATTAAAATTAAAGAATTGGATTGTATGGATTTGGTTTATAATTTTGAGGGACAAATTTTTCTTGAAGGTACAAAAGTTCTTGAAGGAACACTTACGGTTATGGAAGAGCGCGGAGATGTAACCAATGAAAATTAAATTAATTTATCCCAAGTGGAATAAACTTCCGGGACAGACGACATTTAATCTTCCTCCACACGGTCCTGTTGTTTTTGCCGCGGCTTTACCTGCCGGAATAGATGTTGTTTTTACAGATGAAAATGTTCAGGAACTTAATTTTGATGAAAGCTGCGACCTTGTTGCGATTTCGATGATGCTCACTACCCAGGTAAAGCGGGGTTGGGCTATCGCGGACGAGTACCGCCGCCGCGGTAAAAAGGTTATATTCGGAGGCATCGCGACAATGCTTCATGCCGAAGAAACTATTCAACACGCGGATTCTGTTTTTTTGGGTGAAGCTGAAACAAGAATGGAACAAGTAATCGACGACTGGAAAAATGATGAGCTAAAGCAAGTTTATAATTTTATGTTGAAACATCCTCCAATAGAATCGATTGGTCCCGCGAGACGTGATCTGTATACAAATGAATTGTACAATCATAAAGGTGTTCAAATGGTGGATCTTTTCCACGCGTCTCGCGGCTGTCGTTTCAGTTGTTACCCTTGCGCGGTTTCCTATCTTGGAGGCCGATCTTTTCGACCGCGTCCAATAGACAAAGTAATTGAAGAACTTTCGAGTATCGAAAATAACCGGCTCTTTATTGTTGACAACTCGCTGGCACAAGATAAAAAATGGGAAATGGAATTATTCCGTGAGATGATCCCCTTAAAGAAAAAGTGGGTCAGCCACACAATCGAAGATGACAAGGAAGTTTTAGACCTTGCCGCTCAGGCGGGCGCGTGGTATGTATACCAGGCGATTTTTGATACATCGGATTTTATTAAAGAACGGGTAAAGCGTTATCACGATCATGGCATTGGTGTAGAAGGTACAATCCTGCTTGGACTTGACAATCAAACAGAAGACGATATAAAACGTCTTATCGACTTCCTGCTCGAGATAAAACTTGACCTCGCGGAATTCACTGTTATGACTCCTTTTCCGCACACTAAAGCCTGGGATGATTACTTTAGGCAGGGACGTATTTTTGATCGTGACTGGAATAATTTTAACGCTGGTCAGGTTGTTTTTACTCCGAAAAATATAACACCTGAACGGTTACAGGAACTTTACGAATATGCCTGGAAAACATTTTATCATGATGAATCCCAGGAAGAAAAAATGTTCCATCTTCTTTCCGCTGTAGCAGAACGCGAAATTGAAGATGGTACCTATCGTTCAAGAAACAGGCGTTTGGCGCGCAAATCTTTCGGCAAGGATATTGGTTAGATTATGCGTGTACCGGAAAAATACTACGACGAAATTTTTGATTTCAAAGGGCAGTGGGATATGCCTTCCCGCTGCGGTTTAAAAATTATCGAGCGGGAAAAATCCGTGGTTATTGTAACAGAGTTGTACCAGGACAATCCGGGTACTTCAGTTACAGCCGCGGGTATAAACCTGGCGAGGCAAATCTGCCAAAATAAAAATTTAAATATAAATGAAATAATTTACCTGCACTGTAACCCGGATACAAACTCAAAACTTTCGTTTTACGATGAAGAGTTTTTTGAAGTTGATTTATCAAAACAGGAACCTTCTTACCGGAAGTTAGATAATGCGGAAATCTTGAAATTATTTAAATAATTTAATATAAAAGAACTTTAAAGGAGATCGATTTATGTTTGGAAAACCAAAAGAAAAAACCTTTACCGAGGAAGAATGTTTAAAAAAAGCAACCAGAATAAGAAAAATGATGGAAATGACTTCCAGGAAAAACCGCACGCCGGCAGGAAAAGAACTTTTTTTAAATACGGATGAAGGGAAGGTTAGAGTATTAACCTATAATTTGGAAAATGAATCAACACTACCTCTTTTTGTAAATATTCATGGAGGCGGTTTTATTCTTGGAAGCGCGGAAATGGATGATCCTTATATGATGAATGTCGCGCTTAACGCGAATGTAAAAATAATTAATATCGATTATAGTCTCGCGCCGCAAGCGCCTTTCCCAAAGGGATTAAACGAATGTTACGCTGTAATAAAATACGCTAAAAATAACGCGCGTGAATTCGGGATTGATCCGCGAAAAATCGCTGTAGGCGGTCACAGCGCTGGAGGAAATTTCAGCGCCGCTATTTGCATTAAAAACGCTCAAAGCCGTGAACTTAATATTAAAGGTTTAATTCTAGATTACCCGCCATTAGATGTATTCACAGATCCTTTCGCGAAACCAAATGGCAAAGGACTTTTCGCGAAAATGGGCAGGTTATTTAACGCCTGTTATTGCGATAAGGAAGAAAGTAAGAATCCCCTGGTTTCTCCTGTTTACGCTTCCAAGGAACAGTTAAAAGATTTCCCGCCTACATTAATAATAACAGCGGGTAAGGATCTTTTATGTTCAGAAGCTGAAATCTTCAGGGATAATTTAAAAGAAGCTGGAGTAGAAGTAACTCATAAACGTTTTGAATCTTCCAAACACGGTTTTACTTTAAGTCAAAAACCGGACGCTAAAGAAGCGTGGCAGATGATGATCGATTTTTTGAAAAAGTATTTAGCTTAATTTTGATAGTATTAAACGTTTAAGAAAATCTTCCGGGTTATCAATTCCTTCTTTTAATGTTGAAAAATAAACTGAAGGAGTTGAACCTTGGAAGCTTGGCTTGCGGGTTAACATAAAACCAAAAGCTAAGGGAATGTGATTTCCAGCAATAATATCTTTATACTCATTTGGAATTTCTTCATCGGCATAAATAAAAATAAGTTCTTCGGATTCCCCGCAAAGAAAAGCCGCCTCCGCGATGGAAAGACCTGCCGCGAAAGAATCTCCTCCGGGGAAAATAGCCGAATAACCTCCCTTTAAACTGAATGCCATGGAAGCTAGCGCGACAGGGGCGTTAAAAACCGAAAGAGAAAAAGTAGCGGGCATTATATCGTTGTCTTGAATAAGCGTTTTATTCATTTTATATTGTTTAGAAAGTTCTCCGCGAAAAGAGAGAAAAAGCATTTTTGTGTTTTCCGCAACAGGTAAAAGATCGTGGACTACCTGTATTGTCATTTTGGATATTTGACTTAATCTGCGGCGGAACATGGGTGGCGTAAAAGAAATATCCGGGCTATCTGGACCAGGGGTTATTTCCCTTTTACCCAAAACCCACTCTTTCCAATCATTTTTGTTTTCTAAACCGGGAGCCCAGGCAGAAAACCGGGATATGTATATTTCATTTTGTTTCATGGTTTTCCTATAAATTATATTGTTTATATTATCATTTTTATTAATGGGTCGCAATGTATACCCTGAGAAAATATACGAATTTCAGGATGAATATCCCTTTTCCCTTCTATAGCTGCTGCCAATATATAACGCTCATCGGCGAAAATAAGTTCGTATAGGTAAAAAGAAAGAGGAGAAGAGCCGTCTACAAGATCGCTCGCGTTTAAAGAAAATTGAAACTTTCCCGCTGCGTCGCGGAAAATAAAAGACGGTACTTTAGGCATATCAAATACAGAAAACCCAAAGAATTTTATATAACATTCCTTTAATGTCCATATCTGAAAAAACCTGAAACTTTCAAACTGTGTTTCACCCTGTGAAAAAATATAATCTCTTTCTGCCGCGCTAAAATTTTCCTCGGTTATGTTTTTTAGATTTTTCCGCGGCTTAATAAGTTGAATATCACAACCGGTACGAACCTTTTTTCCGTTATTATTCTCGCTATTATTTTCGCCTTGAACCAAAGAAACAGCAACCGCTGCGCCTGAATGCGAAATATTAAAATCTATATTGCTGTTTTGGAAAAAAGGTCTGCCATTTACTTCTGTAGTAATTGAATCGATAGGTCTATCTGTTAAAATGGACAATATCCGCCTTGCTTCAGCGCTTAGAGCGTTATTACGCTCTGAGTTGCTAAATTGATTAATAGACAAACAAGATAATCCAATATAATATGATGCCATACATGTATCCTAGCATATTAATAAAGGAAAATTATGCAGTTGGTCGGAGAAAAAAAAGTTATTGTCACCGGAGCGAACAGAGGTATAGGCCGGGCGTTAGCCTTAGCGGTATCACAGGCGGGGTATCATGTAATTGCTCATTATTTTAGAGGAAAAGAAGCGGCAGAATCTCTTGAAAAAGAAATTCGTCAAAATGGCGGCAGTATTGAATTGATCCAGTTTGATATTTCCGACAGGGAAGATTGCCGGGAAAAACTTGAAAAGTGGCAGGAAGAAAACGGCGCTTTTTGGGGAATAATTTGCAATGCCGGAATATGCGCGGACGAATCCTTCCCGGGTATGAGTGGTGAAAACTGGGACAAGGTTCTGCGTACCAACCTTGACGGTTTTTACAATGTGCTTCATCCGCTTATAATGCCCCTTTGCCGCAAGAAAAAAGGAAGAATCATAACCATTTCGTCAGTTTCCGGTATAACAGGCAACCGTGGGCAGGTAAATTACAGCGCCGCAAAAGCGGGAATTATTGGAGCGACTAAAGCTTTAGCGGTAGAACTGGCTAGCCGTTCTATCACTGTAAACTGTATAGCGCCTGGAATTATCGAAACTGAAATGAGCCGCGATGTGCCGCTGGACATGGTTCTTCCATCCATACCTATGGGCAGAATCGGTAAACCTGAAGAAGTAGCCGGCTTGGCGGTATTTTTACTTTCAGAATCCGCTTCTTATATTACAAGGC
Organism: Treponema sp.; assembly: GCA_009784995.1. GTDB lineage: Bacteria > Spirochaetota > Spirochaetia > Treponematales > Breznakiellaceae > WQXQ01. Next base: position 13,652 of record WQXE01000016.1, read on the forward strand.
AGGTAATTTCTGTTAATGGCGGAATAATATGAAAATAATTTTTTATTTATTTATGGTGAATAAATGTTAATTTCATATTATTACCATATATTGGTAATTATAGCGTTTTATTTTTTAATTATGTCTTTGGGAAACCGTTATGAAATGCGGCATTTTACCAAAGGACCGGAAATTCTTGATGGGAAAATGGTATCTGTATTGGTACCGATGCGTAACGAAGAAAAAAACGCGCGAATATGTCTTGATAGCCTTAGAAATCAGCTTTATAAAAATTACGAAATTCTTGTATTAAACGATAATTCTTCAGATAACACAGCTATCATTCTTGAAGAAATCGCGAAAGAAGATTCAAGGGTAAAAGTATTTAACGGGCAGCCTCTTCCCGATGACTGGTACGGAAAACCGTTCGCGCTTCATCAACTTTCATTACAGGCAAAAGGTGATATTCTTATTTTCACAGACGCTGACACAGTGCACAACCCAACAAGTATTTCATGGGCTGTTACCAATATGCGGAATTTAAAAACAGATATGCTTTCCGGTTATATTGGACAGGTGTTTTTTACATTCGGCGAAATAATTACTGTTCCGTTAATGTTCGCTCTTACAGGGTTTATAATTCCTCTTTTTTTAAATCGTTTTAGAAAACCGCATTGGTTTTCCGCCGCGATTGGTCAGTTTATAGTAATCCGGCATGATGTTTTTAAGGCAATCCGCGGGTGTGAGGCGTTCAAGAAAAAAACATCTGAAGATATTTATATGAGCCGTTTTGTTAAAAAGAACGGTTATTCAACAAGATTCCTAAATATCTGTGAACATGTTCACTGCAGAATGTACAATGGGTTCCGTCCCGCGATTGAAGGAATAGGAAAAAATATTTTTGATTTTCTTGGAAAGAAAACATTTTTTATATTTTTTATGTTTGTTGCTGTTTTATTTATTTTATTTTTACCATTCCCATTGCTTATATACAATTTAATTACAGGCAGTCCTTGGTTATTACATAATGTTATTGTTTATATTCTTTATACATTAACATGGATTTTTATATTTCTTGAACAGCGTTTAAAGTGGTATTACTGTTTCCTCTGGCCGTTTTTATTTTTAAATTTTCTTTACATGGCTGTTTGGTCATGGTTTAGATCCATTACAGGTAAAGGATTTATCTGGAAGGATAGAAAAGTAATTTAAAAATCCATTTTACCTGTTATTATTCGCTAAAACCGAATTTAGTTCTTCGATCATTTCTGTAAGTCCCTCAGCGGAAGAAGTTGCCATTCTTGTTGATTGAATAAAATTTGAAAGCCCTTTGGAAATATCCGCGATAGCGACATTGATATGTTCAGTAGATTTTAGCTGCTTTTGTGTAGAAATTGTTATCGTATGTGCCTGATTCGATGTTATTTCCGCTCCGGATCTTATTTTTCTGAATGTATCTTCAAGTTCTTTTATAAGATTGTTGCCTTCTATTATTTTATCAGCGCTTTCTTCGCTGGAAATAATTAACGATGATGAAGAATTTTGAATTTCTTCTACCTGCTCGCGTACCTGTCTTGTTAAAGAAGCGATATCATCTGCCAGCCTGTTTACTTCGCTCGCGACTACGGCGAAACGTTTTCCCCTGTCGCCAGCGCTTGCCGCTTCCAAAGCGGCGTTAAACGCGATAACTTTGGTTTGATCCGTAATTATATTAATATTTTTAACAATGTCGCGTATTTTCATGATCTTGTTTCCAAGAGTTATAATTCCTGAAATTACATTATCATTTTTATTTTTGATATTTTCCAATTGTCCGACATTGCGTTCAAGTATTGAAAATCCGTTTATAACGTCACTTTCCATTCTGGACGCTATCGTAGCTACACTGGAAGTTTTTTCAGAAATATCACTGGCGATTTGGGTATTTTCGTTTATTGTGCTTTCAATTTCCTGAATGCTTGCCGCTTGATTATTGGCTGTAGTAAAAATGTTTTTTGAAGAAATAAATATTTCGTCTGTTGATTTTTTAATTGTTTCTGTCATCGAACGGGTTTTTTCCACAGTTGTTGACGTTGTTTGAGCGGCACTTTCCTGTGATTCAAGCATATTTTTAAATAAGGCGAGATGACGTTTACTGGAAATACCCGCAATTCCTCCTACAACAATCATCGCGATTGTACGGAAAAATTCATTGTATACAGGAAAACTTACAGGGAATTCAGCTCCACCCAAAATAAAGAAATAAGGCATATCTAACACACTGCCGTTCGCGACTACAACTACAAAATAACAAAACCCTGAAAAAATACCCGAAAAAAACGCGCAGCGGACACTGTATCTAAATGATCCTGCCATTATAAGTATTATATAAAAAAGAGCTTGTATGGAAAGAAAAACTATCGGAGGAGAAAGTTCAACATAAGTACAGCCTGTCCAGATAGCGGCGCTTATTAGTACAGCGTCAAGAATAACACAAATATATTTAAAAGAGGAATGAAGTTTATTTTTTTTACGGATATAAAAACGTAAAAATATGGAATAAAGCAAAAACAAACTTGTAAATAAATAAGCGCGTAATGGAAAGTACTCCAAACCGTCCAGTGTTCTTAAAAAAGAAACAGCGGCAACGCTTAAAACGAATATTAATCCAAGTATAAAACGAACTTTATTAATAATTTTTTCGCCTTCATATTCGTCTTTGATGATTTTTTCATTAATTTCCAAACCGATCATAATTTACCTCGTTATTTTTAATATTTCTATTTTTCTGTTAATGTAATTACTCCGTCCCAATCATCCGGAGGCGGATTACGTTCAAGATCATTTATTCTTTCTATATATAATTTAGAAAGAAAATCGTCAGGATCAGCTTCAAGCGCGTTAGTAAAATATTCTTTTGCCAATTTCCATTCACGCATATAAAAAACTTGAAGCCCTTTATTGTAATTTACCATTGTTTCTCTGTTGATTAAAAGTGAAGATACCGAAGGTATATCGGCTGTACCGCCGGAGCGAAGTTTTCTTCCTTCCGTGCCGTGGAAACCTGAGTGTACGGCATAAATACCGACAGGTTTATTTTTTCCTTTAACGCGGACATTGTCTATTTTTCTAAAAAGAAATTTATCCTTTGTAGCTTCATAAACATATTCAGAAACAATTATCGGATATTGATATGCCTTTGTAAGGCTTTCAACGCGGGACGCGAGATTAACAGTATCGCCGATTATAGTAAAATCCATTTTATTCTGAAAACCGATATTTCCCAAAATACATTCACCGCAATTTATTCCAATACCTATTTCTATTTTATTTTTGGTAAGAGGAGTACCGTGGTTATTTATCATTTCCAGAGCTACAATCATCTTTACAGCGGCTCTAATCGCGTTTTCTGACGAATTTTCCTGAGTTTGAAATGCTCCAAAAACAGCCATGATCGCGTCTCCGATAAATTTATCAATATGTCCGCCTTCAGAAATAATTTCACTGCCCATCTTGGCAAAATATGTATTTAAAAAATCTACAACGCTTTGCGCGTCAGACCTTTCAGAAAGATCTGTAAAATCTCTAATATCGCTGAATAAAACGGCAATGTTTCGATTTTCACTCATTTGCGCTTTTCTGTATGTGTCGCTTATTATTTCGTCCATTACGTCTGCTGGTACATAACGCGCGAAAGCAATACGAGTGTTTTTTTGTAATTCGTTTATTTCAAACATAGAAAGAGCGTTAGCGATAATTGGGGCGGCGGCGCTCGCGAAAACATTTATATTCTCCATCAGAATAGGAGAAAAATAATCATTTAATGTATTTGCGATATGAATAGTAGCGAAATTATCACCCGCGATCGTAAGAGGAATGGAAATATAAGATATAATATTTTTTTCATTTTCGCCGTCAGAAATAAAATTTCTTGTTTTTTTTGAAGTAGATTTAAAATCAGGAAAAATATTGTTAAAATCAGACATACTTATACCTAAAAAGTTATCTGAAATTTCTTTTGTAAAAAAACTGAAGTTTGACGTAAAAGTATATAAAATCCTGTTTTTCCCCCGAATCATCATTGTGACAATTTCTGTTTCACATACTGTACGAAGCAGTTCAAATATTCCGCGGGCAACCATATCCATTGAATGTACTTTGCTGGATAATTCCGTGAGCAATCCGATAATCGTAGTTTGAAATAATTTATTGTCAAGAAGATTATTAACTATCTCTATAATTGAATTATCATTAATTTTTTTACTTTCACGTTCAATAGCGTTAAAATCTATATCAATTGAAGAAGAAAGCATTTTATCTACAGCCTGTAATAATGGAGTGATATTATCAGGCGATTTTTCTATGTAATAATCGGCGCCTGCCTGACTTCCCCAGAATTTATCTTTTGTTTCATCAAGTGATGTAAACATAATAACAGGAATTGATTTTGTATTTTTACGCGATTTTAAAAGTCTTGTTACCTGATAACCTTTAAAAAGAGGCATTTCTATATCAGTTATAATTAAATGAGGTAAAAACGAATATACCATTTTAATGCCTTCAAAACCGTTTACAGCTCTTTCTATATTATATACTGAAGTATCAAACGAGCTTAAAACCATATCCGCGAAAATATCAGAATCTTCCATTAACAAGATTCGTTTTTTATCATCGCTCATTAATACCTCCGATTAATTCTTTTACAGTTTCTGTTAAATTATGGTTATTAAACGAATTTTTTAAGATGTAACGCGACGCTCCAAGATTTAAAGCGTGATTCTGTTCTTCTTCGTTCGCGATTGAAGAAATAACAATAATAGGTATTCTGGACAGGTCTTCGTTCTTTTTAAGATTTTCGATTAACATAAAGCCATCCATTACAGGCATATTTAAATCCGTACAAATTAAATCGTATTGCTTTTGTTTGGCGGCTTTTAATGCCTGAGCTCCGTCCGCGGCAGTATCTACAAGAAATCCTTCTGATCGCAAAATTTCACTTTCAATTTCACGTGTTGGAAGTGAATCATCTACAACAAGTATGGATTTTCGCAATTTTTCAAATTCGATATTTCGTTTTTTAATATCAAGAGCTTTAATTTTTTTCGCCATTTTTATTACGGTAGGAATATGCAAAACACTTACCATTTCGTAATCTTCGTTAAGAACGATACCGGAAAAAACATTAATATTTTCCATAAAAGAAGGCATTGTTTTTAATATTACAGACCTCATACTGTCTATATTATCAACTGCTAACGCCGCGATGTCATCGTAAGAACGTATTATAACTACAAACAATATATCATTGGAAGAAATCGCTTCTTCTTTTATTTGTAATATCTGGCTTAGATAATAAAGTTTTATGATACGATCGTTGTATTTTATTTCCGGGCGGTCAATAACTGTAATTATATCCTCTCGGTTTAAAAGCAAAATATTGTCAACAAAATTAGAAGGTATAACAAACTTAATACCGGCGCATTCAACCGGGAATCCCATTAACGCCGCGATTGATAATGGAACCATGATTGTAAATGTTGTTCCTTCTCCCTGAGTGCTTTCAACAACAATGCTGCCTTTTAACGCTTCGATGCTGTCACGTACAACATCCATACCAACGCCTCTTCCTGAAACATTACTTACATTACTGGATGTAGTAAAACCGCTTTGGAAAATAAAATTTGTTAAATCTTCTTTTGTAAGACTCGCGGCTGCCGCTTCAGCGACAAATCCTTCCCTTACCGCTTTTTGTCTGATTTTTTCAAGGTCGATGCCTCGTCCGTCGTCAATTATCAATATTTTCATGCTTCCGCTTTCACGGGAACATATAATGGAAAGTTTTCCTGTTTCAATTTTGCCCGCGGCTAAACGTTCTTCAGGAGTTTCTAAACCATGATCGATAGCGTTACGCACCATGTGCATTAAAACTTCTGATAGAGATTCGATTATATTTTTATCGATTTCGTTTTCTTTGCCTTCAATAATAAAATTAACTTTTTTGTTTAATTCTTCAGACAAATGAAAAACATAACGCGGATAACTGTCAAATATTGTAGAAATAGGCAGAGTACGCAAAGAAATTACGCTGTCATAAGCGCCTCTGATGTGGTTTCCGGCGTCAATAGCGTAATTTCTTAAAGATGAATTAAGTTTTTCGCTAAACCGCTCCAGTTTTCTTAAATCTGATGACAACGCTGGATCAAGTTTTATAATTTCTTTTATTTTTTTTGAATATTCCTTAACATGACTGCTAAAAACCGCGCAATCCTGAGAAATACTTTTCGCGGAAATTTCCAATGCCTGTAATGAAGCTATACTTTTAATAATGCCGTCAATTTTATCAAGAGAAAGGCGGATGGATTCTGATTTCGCTTCTTTTTGTTTTTTTGCCTTTAAAATCGCGTCAATTTGCTCTTGATCCATAAGTTCGTCAGATGAATCATCAGTTTCTGAATTTTCTGCCTGGTTTTTTTCATTGGAAAGCGCTGTAAAAGAAGTATTTAGGTCTGTTTCCGGAATAGAAAAATCTTCATTGGAGGAGAGCAGATTTAGATTTTTTACATACTCGTTTATTTCTATAGAATCTTCTTTTGTTTGCTGTAAAATATTAAAAGCGGATTTTAATAAATCCAGAGATGATAAAATTAATTTAACAGCGTTTTCGGAAAAACCAATTCGCTGTTCGCGCATGGCGACAAACACATTTTCCAGAGAGTGAGTTAATTCTTCTATACGTATAAATTCCAGCATTCTGGAAGAACCTTTTAATGTATGTAAGGCTCTTAAAAGAGTAGAAAGATCATCTTCTATGGAGATTCCGTCTTTTATGTCAAAAACGAGAGATTCAATCAGGGTGACATTCTCAAGCCCTTCGTCGATATATTTACTGATAAATTTTGATTTATCTATTGCCATGTATCCTTCCCGGAAGTAATTTTATTGGCTAAAAGCGCGTCAAGCTCACGAATCATTTGTACAAGTTCTTCGGCAGAACCTGTCGCGACTTTTGTTGATTGAATAAAGTTTGAAAGTCCGCTTGATATATCCGTTATCGCGATATTAATCTGAGATGTCGATTTTTGCTGCTTCTGGCTTGAAATTGTAATTGTTTGCGCCTGATTTGATGTGATTTCCGCGCCTTCTCTTATTTCTTTAAAAATATTTTCAAGTTCCCTGATTAAATTATTACCCTGATTAATTTTTACAGAGCTTTCTTTACTTGAATCGATCAATGATGATGATGATTTTTGAATATCATTTGCCTGTTTGCGGATTTCTTTTGTTAAAGCGGAAATATCATCCGCGAGGCGGTTTACTTCAGTTGAAACAACAGAAAAACGCTTGCCGTGTTCGCCCGCGCTTGCGGCTTCCAATGCCGCGTTAAACGCTATTACCTTTGTTTGGTCTGTTATCGCGTTGATAGTTTCGATAATATCGTGAATTTTAGAAATTTTATTTCC
>WQXE01000017.1 GCA_009784995.1 Treponema sp.
ATGCTCATAAACATAACTTCGTCAGATGAAAGTTTAATTTTTTTTGCTCTGTAATGGGTAACTAATTCCGGTATTTTTTTATAATCACCCCTTAAATAAACCGGAACGCCTGTTAATATTTTAAACCTTGAAACATTTTTAATAACGTAAACATCCAATATTCCATTATCGGGATGAGCGTCAGAAGCGGGATACATGTCTTTTCCATAACATGGGGAATTAGATGTTAAAATGGAAATATATTCGCCATCCAATTTTTCGCCGTCTATTTCCATAAAATATTTTTGATTTGCTTTGCCTTTTAAAACTCTGACTATGGTTGCAAATACATAGGCTAAATCTTCCGGCATACCTTTTAAAATTAATTGATCGCCTTTTATGTTCGCATAAGCTTCAAGCCCTGTAAATGCAGAACCAATACCATAATTATTTCCGCAGCGTATTATATCCAAAGGAATTGTTTTATCAAAAACCTGACACTTTAAAGAAAGAAAATATTTTAGATTTTTAGAACCAAAGTATCTTAAAAAAGCGTTCGCGCTTCCGTAAGGGTGCGCCGCTATTTCTACATTCGTAAGCCCGACAGTACTGTTTATAACTTCGTAAAGTGTGCCATTTCCGCCTATCGAATGTATACGGAAAACTTCGTCTTTATTGGATATATAACGCCTGATAAATGTAAGGGAATCACGGCACCATCTGGATTCAAAAATATCATAATGCAGATCGGGATATTCCTTGAAAAACAAGTGTATCATATCTTTGATTTTTTTTGTTTTTTCTTTTATCCCTTTAGCGACAGGGTTGATAATAAATAAATGTTTCATTTCCTATGATTATTATACCAGAGATTAGAAGTTTATAATATAAAATCTACTTAGATAATTCCAATTCTATTTCATTTATCATGGAATCGGGTGTGGAAGCGCCAGCGCATAAACCTACTGTATTGTAGGAATAAAACGATTCAGGGATTTGCCCTTTTTCTTCGATTAAAACACTTGGTATGCCGCTTTTTTGCGCGATCATTAAAAGACGGCGTGTATTAGCGGAATCCTTGCCACCCGCGATTATAACCGCGTCTACCTGTTCCAAAAGGTCCCGTAAAGCGTTCTGACGGTCTTTTGTGGCTGAGCAAATAGTTTGAATTACTTCAAGATTTGGGAAAAACAATCCAACAGCCTGCGCGATCGCGCTATATTCATCATCAGAGATTGTCGTTTGCCCCAAAAGAGCGGTTTTTGCGTCATTATTTATACCGTAAAGCTTTTTGGCTTCTTTTCCGGCTTCTAAAGTATTTCCTACTACTTTGCAAAAAGGCGCGTTACAAGCCTGCATATAACCCATAATACCTATGATTTCGGCATGATTAACCTCGCCCGCGATAAAAAGACAATATCCAGCCTGAACAAGTTCTTCCGCTTTTATTTGGCTGGCTTTAACATTGGGGCATGTAGCGTCTACAATATTGATTCCTTTATTTCGCAATTCACTTTCGACAGACGGTTCAATTCCGTGGGCGCGTATAATAACAGAACAGTTACCGGGGTTTCGCGGCAATTCATCGATATTATGAACTCCCATACTTTTAAGATCTGCCAATACTTTTGGATTGTGGATTAAAGGACCTAAGGAATAAACGGAAGCGCCTTCCACCGAAGCGCGGCGCGCTTCAGCTTCGGCTAATTCAACAGCCCTGCGAACACCCATACAAAAACCCAGTGTCCGCGCTCGAATAACTTTCATGGAAAAAACCTTTTATTTTAAAGCTAGTTTCTTCTTTTCTCGCTTTAACTTTTGATTTTGCCAGAAGTTTACAAAACCTGAAACAATGAATAGTGTTGTAAACACGCCGGAAGTCATACCAACCAAAAGCGCGAGGGCAAAATCTTTCATTGAACCTGTTGTAAAAATAAACAACGCCATAACAGCAAGCATTGTTGTAGCGGTTGTAATTATTGTACGTCCCAATATTCCTGTTAAAGAAATATTTAAAATATCAATAAATGTATGATCGGAATAGATACGCAAATTTTCCCTTACACGGTCAAAGAAAATAATCGTGTTATTTGTTGAATAACCAAGTATGGTTAGAATCGCGGCGATACTTAATGTTGTAAATTCCATTCGTGTCCAAACCATAAAAGCTACGATAATTAAAACATCGTACATGATCGCTATTACAGCGCCTACGGCGTATTGTAATTTAAAACGAATAGTCGAATAAATTAAAACCAGCAATAAGGTAAGAAAAATAAGTATTCCCGCCTGATCAGTTAAATCCTTGGAAAAACGCGAACCGACAAAATCTGAACGAAGTGTTGTTATGCTTCCGCTGCCAAATGTTTTTTCCAATGTTTGAATTATATCTGCCTGAACCAGCGGACTGTTTGCTTCTACATTCGCTTCATCCCTGTTTTCCACGCGGATCATAAAACGGCGATCAAAAGCAGAGCCAAGATTCTGTATCGAAACGCCGCCGCGTCCAAAACCCGCCATCGCGGTACGGACTCCGGAAATATTTACCGCTGTGTTATTCGAAATGGGAGGATTAATCTCTACTTCCAGAATATAACCTGCCTGGAAATCAACACCTAACGCGAATCCGTTGTTATAGATATAACCAAAAATACCGAACGCGACAAGTATGATAGAAATAACAGCGGCAGGTATAAAAAACCTGGAAAATCTAATTATTTTTTTCATAGACTGACCGCCTTCGCGCGGAAAGTATCATTACTTTCCTGTATTCTGGTAGTCCAGCTAATAGAAAGTTTTTTACTGCGTATAACATCAGTGCCAAAATCAAATATAAGCCGGGAAACAAAAAGAGCTGTAAAGACCGAAGAAAATACCCCGATAGAAAGGCTTACCGCGAATCCTCTGATTGGTCCTGAACCAAGCTGCGAAAGGAAAAGCGCGGCAATGAATGTAGTTATATTGGAGTCCATAATTGCCCAGAATGCCTTGCTAAAACCGGCTTCTATTACCGCTTTTCTGGTTTTGCCAAGACGCATTTCTTCTTTCATGCGTTCGAAAATAATTACGTTAGCGTCTGTCGCCATACCGATAGTTAAAATAAAACCTGCTATCGCGGGTAACGTTAAAGTAAAACCTAATGCCGAAAGCACGCTGAACATTATATAAAAATTAAGCAACTGAGCGACAACAGCGTTTATACCGGATATTCTGTAAAACGCTAGCATGAAAATTAAAACAGCTACTATACCGCCAAGAAGCGCGTAAAGCCCGCGTTGAATTGTATCTTCACCCATAGAGGCGCCGATACTTTGCTGACTGGCTACTTCAAGTTCTATAGGTAAAGCGGCAGTTCTTAAAATAAGCGCGAGGTTCTCGGAACTTTCCTGATCAAAACCGGTAATTGTTCCTCTTTCGCGGATACCTGTTTGAATTGTAGGACTTGATCTAACTTTATCATCCATTATGATAGCGAGGTTTCTGCCTTCGTTAGCTGATGTAAGACGGTAAAAAATTTCGCCGCCTTCATCATTTAATCTGAATACAACTTCCGGTCTTCCGGTTACATTGTTTCGATCTACAGTAGCGTCCTCAATATAATTTCCGTCAAGACCTACTTCTCTTTCAACAACAATAAACTTGTATGTGCCGTCAGGGTTTCTGTCGCGTTCATCCAAACCATATCTGTCTTTTACATAAACGCCAAGCAGCATTGTATGAGGCGGAATGATCGAAGGGTTTTTTAAATTCCAGTTTTCATCAAATGTATCCGCGCGGTTTGCTCTGTAATATTGATAAAACGCGGCGGTCGCTTCCGCGACTTCCAAATGAAACGTAAGGCTGCCCTTTCCCATAATAATATTATTGATATTTTCCGGATCGGAAGTACCGGGAATTTCAATATAAATTTGACTTGTTCCCTGTCTTCGAATAACAGGTTCTGTCAGCCCAAAACGGTCTATGCGGTTATTTAAAACTTCTAACGCGCGGTTCATCGCGTCGACAGGATCATCATTTGTTAATGTACGTCCAACCTGTAAGATAATACTAAGACCGCCTGAAAGATCCAAACCAAGTTTTACAGCGTTACCTTGCAAATCTTTTAAAGCGAAAATTTCATCGCAATATTTTTGTTCGATTGTATCAAGCGCTTCTCTTCTGTTAAAAAACGATTCAAGAACAGCTCTCGCGTTCATTTGTTCCGGAATTGGTTTATTATTGTTTCTGTAATTTTTTCTCGCGACAGGAATCAGGAATTCCAAACCATCAGGTACAGAACCGCCGATACGTGACGCGTCCAATAAGCGCTGTAAATCCACTTCGGCGGCTTGAGACGAATGTGTCTTAATTTCCTCTCTTGATTTTAGCGCCAGTTCCCGCAAATTGTTATACTTTGGTTCATTGGGAACAATAAAATACCAGCGGATTGTAGGCCAGAGGAACAAGAAACAAACCCCCAGTACAATAAGTAAAATAAGAAATCTGTAGCGTTTATTCATAACTTATTTATTCTCCGAATCTTCGTTCGATGATTCTACATTTGTATTCTTTTCGTCATCATCTTTTGATGAAGATTGTGTTATAACACTGGAAATCGCGCTGCGCAGGAATTCCAGTTTAACATTATCATCAGCTTTGATAATAACCGTTGTATCTTTAACGCTTTGAATTGTTCCGTAAAGCCCGCCAATGGTGACAATCTTGTCGCCTTTTCTTAAACCGGAGTGCATTTTCTCGGTTTCTTTGCGTTTTTTGTTCTGAGGTCTGATAATCAAAAAGTAGAAAATCAAACCAATAGCGATTAATGGAACAAAAAAACCAAAATCTAAACCCGGAGCCGGAGCGCCCTCTGCCTGAAGCAATGGAAGAAAAAATGTATACATAGGTTCATCCTTTTAAAATAGTATTATCGATAACACTAGCATAAAAAGGACATCTTATACAAGGGGACGCGCGCTCTGTCCTCTAGTTTCTTTCAAGTAAAGGGGCGTATTCGCACATATAAGGGCGTAATCTGGGATGATCGGGCGAAATCGCAAGCGCCTGCCTTAAATAATGAATCGCGCGGCGCTCTTCCCTGCGATTGTGGTAGATTTCAAACATAGCGATAATAGCGTCCAGATTTCTGGGGTCTTCAAAAAGACTGGAACGTAAATCATTTAAAGCCATATCCTGATTAGTTTGTAAACGGCTGCGTTGAAAGTAATAACGGCTCATTACAGGACCGCTATTTGCCGAACCCAGGCGGTTTTCCAATAAACGAGAGGCTTCATCGCGCCTGCCATTGTCAATTAAAGCGGAAATATAAATAACCGTATAATCGTGATTGGAATTATCTCTTTCGTACAGTTCACGGGCAAAATTAAAAGCTCTTGTATTGTTTCTTAAATTATGTTCAATAAGATAACCATCAATTAAATCCTGATCTGTTCTGCGTGTAGTAAGAATAAGGTTTAAAAAATTTAACGCTTCCTGCCAGCTTTCACGATGAATAGCGTCTCTTAAGCTTAAACTTAATACATCCGCGGAAGAACCTGAAACCTGCCTTAAACGTTCCAATAACTCTCTTCCTTCAGCCTGATCAGACGGGCGAGGCGATTCCATAAGTAAAGCGCTAGCGTAGGTCATAACCTCCAAATCGTCTGGATTTGCGCGTAAAATAGAACGAAGGTAATTTAACGCTGAATCACGGTTTCTGTTTCCTTCGGCTTGAACCCTGGCTCGTAAAAAAAGATAGGTTCTGTTATTTGGATTGATAGACGCGTAACTATCCAAGGATATATTCGCCTGGGAAAATTGCCCCTGTTCTATCATTATCGCGGCTCTTAATAATATAATTTCGCCGTCTCTGGGTTCTGTACGCAATATTTCATCAACAGACGATAAAGCTCTGGACCAGTCTTTATTTACAAAATAGGAAATCGCGAGTTCTCTTCTTATTATACTGCTGTCGGGAAAACGTATTACCAGTTCGGAAAAAATATTAACCGCTTCGGAGGTATTACCGGAAAGTCTTTTTATCCTGCCAATACCAATTTGAGCGGAATAACATCCGTTAGAAATATTGTACGCTCTCGCGTAAGCGGCTTCGGCTTCATTATACCGGCCCGCGCGTTCATGTATTAAAGCGATTAAATACGAAGGAAGAACAGAATTAGGCTGCAATGTTCCGGCTTTTTCCAAATCTCTTAAAGCGTTTGATAATACATCAGCGGTTGTTTGATTATTAATAGCCAAAAAAGGCAGAATATGCTCAAAAAAATCGGTCGAATTTGATGGAGGACGGGTATAAACGCCTCTTTCCGCTTCCCTGATAATACGAGTATATAATGATGTTTGCGGAAGATCGATAACGGGAAGCCTTGCCGGTGAATCAGGATAAACAAGCCTTATTAAAAGCACATTTATTCCGGACATTAACCTGCCAAACTCGGTAGCAGTCAAATCCCTGACACGGATCAATTCAAGCGCGTCAAGCATCGAAGATAAAACGCCTGTTTGAGTTAAAGTTCTTATTTCTTCGGCAAGACCGCCTGAAAATTGCTGAGTCGCCGCGTTATTATTTCCGGATGTATCAGGTGATGAACCGCAGGAATAGATCACCAGTGTGAATAAAAAAATGAGTATTAAAAAAAAACGAATATTAGAAATCACTATTAATAATCCATTAAAAATTTAATAAAAGTTAGATCCCGGACATGTACAAAATCATAACACAATGATACTATTATAAACAATGGAAAGTTGGAGAAAATACAGGTTTTTTGTTAATTTCATGATATTTTTATTAATTCTCTCTGTATTAATATCTTGTAATATTGTTTCAAAAGATGATATATCCGGGATTGATTCGTATTACATAACAGGTTCAAGAGAAGAAAGAAAAGAAATACTGGAATTATTTCATTTACTGGAATTGGAAGAACCCGGCAGCGAAGGTGAATTTACAGTAACAAGAGAAATTGCCGCGAAATTTGCCAGAATGCAGGATTATGACAGGTTAATTCACTTTTTAAGCGCGAGAACAATTAATAACCCGACCAATCCGTACAACGGTTTTTACTTTTTAATGATCGCTTACGCTTTTATACAGCAGGATTCAAAACCAATCGCCGAATTATATTTTGATATGATTGTAAAAAATTATCCTGATTTAATTATAAACGATGAATCCATCCATCTTGTTTGTTTGCGGAATTTAATCGATTTAAATGATAATCCTCAACGTCAGGTTTGGTATTATAATGAATTAATTTCAAGATTCTCGGATAAAATTGATTTGGGGATCACTTACTTTATGCTAGGCCAGGCATGTGAAAAAGTCGGAGACTGGAATGGAGCCATTCAGGCATATACCAGTTACCTTCCCTTTACAGGCACGATAATTCCGGGTTTTTCAAACGCTGATCAATACGCCAAACAACAGGTAGATTTTAGCAGGTCTCAAAAAGACTGGACTTTTGAAAGCTTGCCTGCTTTAAGAAGCGCTGTAGAATACGCTTTAAGTAACGGCAACGCGCGCCTCCTTTCTCAATATCAGGCAAAAGTAAACTTTTTCGCGCGATCATGGGAGCAAATAGAAACCGATGATATGGGTATGACAAGGTTTAATCTTGCCCAGTTTATGTACGGTAATCAGATAAGGTTCGCTTCGACACTGGACGCGTCATCAAACGCGAATGAGGCGTTTTTAAGAACAACGGGGTGGTCATTAACATTAAATACCTGGTATCTGTATTTCAGAAAGATATATTTCCCGCAAGATCCGGAGATTCATGGCAGGTGGGAATGGGCAGGGATTTACTACGGAGAAAAATTTTGATTATATCAAAAAGACTTCACGCAAAGACGCAAAGGCGCAAAGAACGCAAAGTTAATTTTCGTGTTTATTCGTGTTTATTCGTGGTATTTATCTTTTTATTTAATGTAAATGTTGTTTCGGCGCAGGAAGAGAGGTCGTTGAGGCCGTTGAGGATGGAGGCGCCGAACGCGCAACAGGTTTCACAAATATCCAACAAATCCAATAATACATTATTACCCGCGGCTAATTCGCTGCTTACGGAAAAAGCTTTGGAACAGGCTTTAACAAGGCATTATATCGCTCAATATTCAAATCCGCACGGAATAGCTACTCTTAACGCGATCATGGATCGAGCGAGTATTTATTTGCCGTTTATAAAAGAAGAAGTGGCGCGCCGCGGTCTGCCGCCGGAATTAATTTATTTGCCTATTATTGAATCGGGTTTTCAGATAACCGCGAGAAGCCGTTCGGGCGCGATGGGTTTGTGGCAATTTATGATGAACAGTATCGGTCCTTACGATATGAAGGTAACTGATTTAATCGACGAACGGCGCGATTTTATTAAATCAACAAAAGGCGCGCTGCAAAAACTAGAAGATGAATATAAAAGACTTGGCTGCTGGGAACTGACTTTGGCGGCATATAATTCAGGGCTTGGAGCCGTAACACGCACTATTCAAAGAACAGGAAGAGATTGTTACTGGGAATTAAGCAATAGAAGAGAACTAAGACCTGAAACCATAAATTTTGTTCCAAGATTGATCGCTGTATCTTATGTAATGTCGCAGCCAAGAAGGTTCGGCATTAATGTTTGGCACGAACACTTTGAATGGACAACAATTCCATTGGAACGCCAAATTTCGATTGATATTATCGCGGACGAAACAGGAATAGACAGGGGTTTAATGAGGCGTTTAAACGCTGAATTATTACACGGAGTTAGCCCGTTAGGAAATGGTCACTTATTAAAAATCCCCGCGGAGCACTTTGATCTTGTTTTAAACCTCCTGGAAAGAGAAGATTTACCATTAATACGATATTATTACCATATAGTCCGCCAGGGTGACACACTTTGGTCAATGTCCAGAAACTACGGCGCGTCTTTAAGTATGATTGAACAGCATAATCCCGGTATTTCTAACCGTTTTCTTAGAATAGGCGAAACAGTGGTAATTCCCGCGTTTCCGGGTGTTGGGGTACCAGCGTCAGCGTCCGCATCCGCGGCAAACCAAAGTAACAGTGGCAGTCATGTAGTACAAAGAGGCGAAACATTCTGGTCTTTAGGCAGAAGATATGGTATTGAGCCACAGGTTTTGGCGGAAACAAACGGAATGGAATTAAGTGATACTCTACACGCGGGAAGAACCCTAAGATTGCCGACAATAGAATAAGCTCTAAATTCCTTCACACGGAGGCACGGAGTCACGGAGGTTGGGTGATTTTACGTAAAATACATATATTTTTATTAATTTTTATTATCACTGTTGGGGTATCCGCGCAGCCAAAAACAAATATTTCAGGCACGATTGAATGGGATACAATGCGCTTAAACTCGACTGTTACGCTGGATTTGGCGTCCGCGGGTTTGAGGCTTCCTTCTGGCAGAACACAGGGTGAATCTCTTTTAAACGAAGGTTTTATAAATCTAATAAAACCAAGCCTTTTGGAATTACAGGTTGATTCTTCCACCACTGTCGCTGACCTTATCGAAAGAGGAGATTTTAACCTTTATGAAATCGAAGCGTTAGCTCTTAGAGCGAATTCTGTGGCTCCCGCTCTTTCCCACGATATGCGCCAAATTTCGTCAAACCATTCAATATCTCTTGTTAATTTAAGTACCGCTCTTTTGCGCCATGACCGCCCCTCTCCTGTAATGAGAATATTAAACCCTGTTTCAACAGCGCAATATACGGGGATTTTAATTATCGCGTCGGATAGTCTGCCGATGCACGGCATGAGAAGCTCGGCTTTTCCTGTTCCCTGCCTTTTCCCAAAAATCTGGGACAGTGAAATGAACCTTATTTACGATCGTAATATGCTGGAATCCCGCGACACAACAATGGTACGTTATTCGACACTTGAAAATATTTTTCAGAGTAATCCTTCGGGATTATCAGCGGAGTTACGTGAAACTGTAGGAGAGCGCCCTCTTCGCGTTTTCGCGCGCGGCGTATTTGGCATTACTCCTACAGATTTAATAATAGAAAGATCTGACGCGCTTTTAATACTATCATCCGATGAAAACCGCCGCCTATTATCGCAGGGAAAGGTCGCTTTTATTTTAAATGACTCTGTATTAAGATATGAATTTAATGAATGAAGACCTCTCGCAGAGACGCATTTGAAGAATGAAGACTTCTCGCAAAGGCGCAGAGACGCAGAGTTATAATTCGTTATCTTTACTTTGTGTTCTCCGTGTCCCCCGTGTCTCCGTGTGAATTAGTTTTTCGAACCATAATCTTGCCCATGATTGCCGCTATTATTTGCTGAAACACAATGCAAAGCAATGTGGGTAAAGCTGTAGACTCCGGGAAAAACGCGACAGCGATTGTTAAAACCGCGCTAAAGTTTCTTAAACCACCGGCAAAAAAAAGCGATATACTTTTTTCCTCGCCGCATTTGGTTAAAATACCGGTAAACTTTGAAAGTATAAATCCTGTAACAGTTAATGTAATACATAATAACGCGATTTGCCATATAAGAAGATTGTCAAAGCGAATGTTAGGCGCGACTACCGCGGAATTGGCGGCGATAACAAGAATAAGGCAAATTTTCGCGAATGGATCCAAACCAGGGCATATAACCTTTGGAATTTTTCCCTTGCTGGTTTCGTTAATCAAAACTCCAATAATCGTAGGAATTACAACCATGAATAAAAGAGAAATCGCGATTCCGCTCATGTCTAATACTACTTTTTCGCCGATTAAAACTGAAAGTGTAAACGGAACTATTAATGGAGCCAGAAGCGTACTTAAAAGAATTAATGTTAACCCTAGCGCTTTGTCACCCTTATAAATAGAAACCCAAATAAACCCTGAAACAGCGGTAGGACCGGCAAACAATAAAACAAATCCTGTTACAAGGTCAAGGTCCGCGAAAAAAAGCGAAGATGAAAACAGCGCGATTACCGGCATAATAACATGACTTATAAAAAAGAAAAGTAAAATCGCTAAAGGGTTTTGTACAGCTATTCCCAGTTCTTTGGCGGTTAATTTTAACGCGCCGGAAAAAGTCATTATACCAAAAAGCAGTATAACAAACGGCCTTAAATGAATAAAAATACCGGGTAATAATAAACCCATAGCGACAGCGAGAGCGGTCATAAGAGGAAAAAACCGATCAAGATTTTGATTTATAACAAACAGGGTATTTTTGATTCTAATTCTCCAATATTGTAATTTCTACCCTTCGATTTCTTCTCATACCTTCTTCAGTACTGTTATCCGCAACAGGTCTTTCCGCGCCGTATCCGCGAGTCACAATGCGATCGGCTGTACGAACATTTTGAGAAAGTAAATAATCGGCTACCGCTCTGGCTCTCTCCTGGGAAAGCCTCATTAAGTAATCTCTTGAGCCTGCCAAAGCGGCATGACCACTAACCATGATGTCTCTGTCAGAATAACGTTTTAAAATTTCAGCGATTAGATCCAGTTTTTCCTGTTCGCCGGGAAGCATCCTGTTTGAATCGGGATAAAATCTTATATCATCAAGGCTTAACGAAATACCTTCGTCTACAGCGCTTACATTAACATCTGTAATTCCAAGACGGTTTATTTCGTCGATTATTTCCGCGACTAACTGTTCTTTATCCATATATTCAGCGTCAACCAGTTCCGCGTATGCTGTGCCGCGGTATTCGATTACTCTTCCGTCTGACATTTGAAAAACAATCCGGAATTCTTCTTCATAAGCCGCTTCTTTACCAAGCGTACGATCCCAGTATACAAGCTGATTAAATGTTCCGGTTATTCGTACAGGATACAAACGCCCGCGCACCGGTTGCGGTCTTGTATCGACATTATAATTTACAGAAAAAGCGGGATATGTTTTTTCCTTCCATTGTCTTTCGCCAAGATATTCATAAAACGCGTTAAATGGAATTCGGTATGGTTCTTCTATTCCGAAAGCGTCTCTAAAATCGTGAACTTCGTGAGCCGGCGCGTGCCATCTGTCGCCGATTTGCAACTCTCTGTCCGGAAATGTTGGAACATTACGGACTACCGGCATATAGTATTGAGGAGCGATTGTTAAATTGCCAAGTTTATCGCGACGGAAAACAGATTCATATTCTCTTGACCATTGATATCCGGCAATTCCTGTTTGCGTCCCTACGACAGGGTCATAAATTAAACGTTCAGAAGTTTGAAAAGTCGCTTTATGGTCTCCTACTCCGTCTGTTACATTTGTTACTTCTACAGATATACGATTAAGTATCTCCGCGCGATGACTTAAAACGCCATTAATCAAAACCGCTTCATCAACAACAGAGATTATCCTGTATCTGCCTCCCTGAATATGCCTGAACTCAAACCTTTCCGCCGCGGCATTTACGGAAATCAGCAATAAACATGTGATAAAGAACGTTAAAACGCGATACTTTTTCGTCTTAGCCATATAATAATTATAACACTTTTTGTAAGAAATTATTACAGTTTAATAGAACATCAATCAACAAAAAACAGGATACGTTCAAGCGAATCTATACTACGATATCGTACATTAACTTTCGTGAATTACCTTGACCTGGTTAGAAAAACAATCTATGATGAATATAGAGGTTTAATAATGCAATTAACTCTAACAATTCCAGATTCTATCAATTTATCGCAGATTGATGCCCAAATAATGCTAGCTGTCAAATTATTTGAAACTGGTCGTTTACCATTAGGAAAAGCAGCTGTAGTTGCAGGGTTATCTTATCGTGCTTTTCATGAACTTCTAATAAAATACGGTATACCTATAGTAACCATGACTGAAGAAGATGTCCGCATGGAAGTTGCTCATGCTTACAATTATTAAAAATAATATAATAATTTCAGATACCAGTTGTTTAATTGCGCTAAGTAATATTAACCATCTTGATGTTTTAAAAACCCTGTACGAAACAGTATTAATAACACCTGAAGTAGCAGCTGAATATGGAGAACCATTACCAGAATGGATAATTATCAAAGCTGTTAATGACAATGGAAAAATTATTGCGTTCAACAGATTTATTGATCTTGGTGAATCCAGTGCAATAGCGCTTGCAATGGAGATTGATGAAGCATTATTAATTGTTGACGACAGTGAAGCACGACAATTCGCAAAAAACCTTGGACTTAAGATTACTGGTACATTGGGAATATTAATAAGAGCGCACAAACAAGGAATTATACCTGTATTATCTGATGTCATCCTAGATTTGAAAAGGGTTGGATTTCATCTACCTTCAAATATAGAAGAATTAATATAATACTACAAATTATATTAACCCTATATGATAAGTATTACCGCCTTGTTCTTCCGCCATGCTCTCTTATAAATCCTTCAGGATCGCTGACTGCGTAAAAAGCAGGTTTAGCGTTTAATCTCCAATCAAAAAGATGTGGATTACCTGCAGACAACCAGCTGGAATTATCAGTTAAACCCCAAAAAGATACCTGAACAATATTTGAAGAAAATTCTTTAAATATCTACATCTATCTTGCGTATACAAGTGCTTGAGCTATTGCGTCTCTTTCAGACATATCTGTATCATGTCTGTATGTTTGAATATAATTTGGACCAGGTATATCTAACTCAGTTACAACTATTTCAATTCCAAGAGTACTTAGTATCCATAAAGATTGACGTACATTGTTAAAGTTTAAATTATAATCCCATATATGCATTTGAGTACCAACACCTTCAATAAGATTGCGGGTTCCTCCTGTTTCTCTTTTATAACGATCATTTATATCCTGAATCATCTTTCGTACTGCTTCTGCTTTGTGTAAATTAACTTCAAGATTATTATCATTATAGTAAAGTTTAATATTAGGATCGGCAGCACGAGCAGCACGGAATGCAAGTTCGACATAATCAGCGCCTAATTTTTCATACCATGAGACTCTGGAGTTATAGACATTTGGACGATTTACGTTATCAAACAAACAATTTCTCCAATCTCCTCGAGCGTCACGAGCTGTAAGTCCTTCCCTCATTGCTTCATTTACAACAACTCAAGTATTAATCCTTCCTCTAAAATGACGCACAACTGTAGTAATATAATCATTCAGGTTTTATATAACTTCTTCTCTTGATCCTTCAGTCATCCATACAGGAGTTTGTTCGGCGTGAAAAACAAGAGGATGACCTAAAACTTGAAAATTATTCCTGATAAAGTGATTTATTGTATTATCGGTATCTGTAAACCTATAAACTCCTCCTTTATTCAAAGGTGCTATTGAACGAGCTTCGAGTTGTGCTGATGTTGTTAAGATATTATAATGATGTTTAAGAAGATCTAAATATCTGCCAGAATTATACATTCCGTTCCAGTCTATAATATTTCCTATTAAAAAATCATTGGCATATATATCTTTAAGAGAAGGTAAAGATAGATCAGGAGTAAGAGATAAATTTTCTGTAATTCTTACTGTGGGATTAGCGATATAAAAAATTTTATTGTTTGGATGTCCCCAGTTACTTAAAAATAAGACAGTATAGCTTTGTGCTGGAGTTACAATTGCTCTTCCTCTCATATTATGCCATTGATCGGGTGCAGCACTTTCTAGCATAGATACCATAGGATTATTATTAGATAACATAGGATTATTCGGCGGATCATTTAACGACCACATCAACATATTTCCCGATCCTTCAACCCATACGTCTACTGAAAACTCAATCGCAATTTGTTTTCCCCTATATTGCCCTAATGGATAACTGGTTATAAACCAATTAGTTTTTGATCTGTCAACCTTTAAAACATTATTCTTACCCTGGAATCTGTTTAAAATTTCAAATGAACCAGGGTCGGCAGTAAAACCGTTTAAATTGTTTGGCGAACTTTGCTGTGACATGAAAAACAGCGGAGCCAAAACTAATACCCCCAATAAAACGAACAATTTTTTCATGGTTATCTCCTTGTTTTTTATTTAAAATACTTATAAATTTAAACAACAAAAATAAAAAAAGATATTAGGCAAATGCCTGATTTTTACCCTAGATGACTTCTATTTTGTCTTTTTTCCATTAAAAATTTAGTAAAAGTTAAAGTGGGTTGTTTGGAAACAACGGGCTGAATATCCATTACAAATCTGTTTGCCAAAGTTTCTGTACAACTTGCGGTAGTTTCAGTAACAAGCATCGTAGATGCATTATATTTTATATTAGTTTTGATATTTAACAATATTCTATTTGGAAAAGAAAGAAAGGTATATCCATCTTTGCCAGTTTTATGATCTATCAGGCAGACAAGAAAATAGTTAAAATCCACATTAGAAACGAAAGAACAGGAAAGATAATATTATGCGGGTTTTTAAATATTTATCAAGATATTTTTTATATTCCCGCCAAGAATTTTTTCTTTTTCTTCTTCGGTAAAACCGCTTTCTTCTATATCAGAGAAATACCTTGAAGGTTGTAAAAGCGGAAAATCACTGCCAAAAATAATTTTATCGCATAAATCCAGAGTTTTTATAACTTTGTATATTTTTTTATCGTAAAGAAAGGGAGCGGCGGCTGTATCATAATAAACATTACAAAACTTCTCTTTTAATTCTTTCATTAGTTCGTAAAAAAAAAGGCCGCCGCCAAAATGCGCGAGGATTATTTTTAATTTTGGATTATTTGTAATAAAGTTTTCCAATTGTTTAAGCGAAACATCTGTTTTTCCGGGATAATAATGTCCGACACCTTCGTTAACATGAAGTAAAATAGGAAGATTTAATTCTTTACAAGTTTCACATATTTCATGCCAATTTTCTGATTCATTAAACTTTGGGAATAACTCCCCTACTCCAACTAAACCCGCGTTGTAACACCTATTTATTTCTTGTGCGGCTCCTTCACATGGCGGAACTACCGCGAAGCCGGTTAATTTATCCGGAAACTGTTTTACTTTTTCTATTACATAATCATTAACATAACGGCAAAGCCCCAGATCGTTAAAAGCAAAACCAAAAATAACAGATTTTTCGATACCGTTTTTTTCCATTGATATTATTACATCTTCGGCTGTAGCGAATTTATTATTTTTGGTATTAGATAATAAAGAAAAGTGCGGTTCGTTTGTGGTATATTTTTCCCAGTTAGCAATTATATCCGGAGGCGTTACATGCACATGAGTGTCGACTAATATCATCTAAAAGACCTCACACGGAGGCACGGAGGCACAGAGAACACGAAGTTAATTTTGTAATCATATTTCTAATTACTCCTTGTTGCGCCTTCTTCGTCTTCGTGGTTAATACTCTCTCTATCCTGTGGACCTACAAAAATGCCGATTTTATTTAACCCTGCCAATAACGGCACACCTACAAACATGGCGGCTAACGCGAAAATCATGCGTTCGATGGGCGCTATAACGGTAAGAGCAGTCCAAACTTCATTTGGCTGTTTGAATAAAACAAGCGAAAGATAGTTTCCGATTGTGGCTCCTCCGATAAGACCACCGAATGAACAAAGCCAAAACGCGGGTAAATTTATAAAATTACTTTTATATGAAAATAATCTTCTCGCGAAAATAATTCCTATTATTACCGCGGCAAAACCTAATCCATAATAAATAACAGGTATACTAATAACGCTTCTGCCAATTTCCTGAGTAAACCAGAGAACTGTTCCAATAACATAAACAATGATGGCTCCGTTAAAAACAAAATTTCCATTTTCTCTAACAGAGACAGGAGGCCATTTTCCCCAAGCGATGCAGCCAGCCGTAAACGCGGTTGTCATTCCAATTACAAAAGAAACAGGACCTAGCATCGGTTTAACAGGCGCTATAAAAAAACCGACAAAGCCGCCAATCGCGGAACAAAGAGCGCCAACTATTGGTCCAAAAAATATCCCTGACAATGGGTTTAATATATTCGCGAATGTAAAATGAGAACCTGTTCCCAAAATTGGAAAAGTTGGCACTAAATATCCCGCGGCGACTACTGCCGCCCATACAGCTATTACAGCAGGATGGGTGTACTTAAAAACCTTTTTATTCATATATCTCCCTCATTTAAGTTAACATCCATTATTATTCTATTTTTGTCCAGTTTTATTAATCTACGCGCGTATTCTCCAGCTAAAATAATATTATGCGATATAAAAATTATTGTAAAGTCCTTTTTATGTAGAGTATATAAAATATCCATAATTTCCCGGCTTTCTGAATAATCTAAACCTGTATCAACTTCATCTAAAATGATAATTTTACATCCCATCGCGAGAATACACGCTAATAAAACCTTTATTCTATCCGCTTTTTTTAAAAGAAGTGGAAATTCATCGGGGTTATAAAGTTCCAGTGTATTAAGCGTTTCTTCTACACGTTCTTTTATTTCCTTTTTTGATAATCGCGTGTTTTTTAGCGCGAAAGCGACTTCGTTGTAAACAGTATCGGTAAAAAGCTGATTATCAGGATTTTGCATAACAAAACCCGCTTCTTTTGAAATCTCTCCAACTGTCATTTCTTTTATATTCCTGCCATGAAGAAAAATATCTCCGCTTTTGGGACGTAAAAGTCCTGTAATATTTTTTAGAAGTGTTGTTTTCCCGCAGCCGTTTTTTCCTGTTATCGCGACAAAGTCATTTTCGTATACTGACAAATTGATATTTTCGATACCACCACCACCCGGATACATGTAACACAAATTACTCACACGGAGACACGGAGACACGGTGGACACGGAGGTAGAAGTAGAATTATTAAAAAAACTCTGTGTACTCTGTGCCTTTGTGCCTCTGTGTGAATCTCTTCTGCTTATAGGTCTTATACCGGTGGATTCCAGCAATTCACTATTTTCAAAAATATTGTTTGCTATATCTAACGCCGCGACGCGACCTTGTTTTAAAATACAAACTCTGTCGGCGTATTCAGACATCATTTTACTGTCGTGGGAAGTTATAATAATCGTTATCTTATATTTTTCTTTTAATTCTTTTAAAACAGAAATAACACTGGCAGCTCCGTCCGGATCAAGGCGGCAAAGGGGTTCGTCAAGTATAAGGATTTTACTTTTCATCGCGAGAGCGGCTGCAATGGAAAGGCGCTGCTTTTCGCCGCCGGAAAGCGTCGCTGGCGATCTATCTTCAAAACCCGCTAACCCTGTAACACAGAGCGAGTATTCTACCCTTTCATTTATTTCCTGAAGCGGTAAAAGAAGATTCTCAGGACCGAACGCTATTTCGTTTTTAACGGTCGATGTAAAAAGCTGAATATCAGGATCATCCAAAACAATTCCCGCTTTATAAGCCAATTGGGATACAGACGATTCCTTTGTGTTTATTCCGTCAACTGTAACAGTCCCTGATAAAATACCTCCATAACTATGAGGGATAATACCGTTAATTAACTTACATAATGTAGTTTTACCCGCGCCTGTTTCTCCCATTACGGCAAGAAACTCTCCTTCATGAATGGAAAAATTAATTTCTTCCAGAGCGAATTTTTCCCCGCGAGGATATTTATAACTTACATTTTCAAATTTTATTAATCCCATTTTTTACTCATCGATAATTATAAAAAATCATAATAATAAAAAAACCCGCGCACAACGCCATAAAATAAAAATCAATCTTTTTTAATACCGGTTTATCTATCCATGTTCTTGTTTTGTAAATACCAAATGCTCTGCAATCCATTATAATAGAAGATACTTGCGCTTTTCGCATCGCGCTTAACATAAGAGGAACTAAAAGCCCGGTATAGGCTTTTATTTTTTTTAAAATTGATATTTTAAATATACCCCGCGTTTCGCGGTCAAAAACACGCGTTCCGCGCAGTTTTTGCGCGTCTATAAAAATAAGGGCTTCATCTTTGAAAATATAAATAAAATTAAACGCGATCGTTATTATAAAAGTAAAGCGGTAGCTCAAACCCAATGCGCAAAGACCCGCGGCGATTCTGTGAGGCGGGGTAGTTTCTGTAAAAACCGGCAAAAACAACAACAGTACAACAATACGGCAAATAATTACAATTCCAAGTATCAAACCATCAATTTTTATAAAGTTCACTATGTAAGAATCACCGGGACCAAAGACACTTTGGATAATTAATATAAAAAACGCTAACAATGTAAGATTTTTCAGTAGTCTAAAGCCTTTTAATGGAATTTTAGCAATTAATCGAATAATAATTGTTATTAATAACAAGCTGACAGCAACGTGAAGTTTGTCAACAATAAAAACTAAAATAGAAAACAGGATAACAAAAAACAATTTAGTTCTTACATCCAGCTTAAAAAATACAGACATAAAATACCTTAAATATGAATACCTGATAAAACTATATACAAAATGAGAATAATGTGCTATATTGGTAATAATATCATACAAAAAAGGAGTGAGTGAATGACTGACGCAAAAACACGCCTAGCAAACAGGGAAAGACAGAGGAAATATCGTGAAGCGCACAGGGATGAAATCAACGAACAACGAAAAGAAAGGTATAATGCCCGCATAGCCAAGGGAAAATGCCCCCGCTGCGGAGGAAAAGTAAAGAAGGGGTACACTCTTTGTACAGAATGCTGCGATTATCAAGCTAACTTAAATCGAAAATACGCCAAACAAAAGAAAAAATCTCCGGCAACTAAAAAAAGCGTCAAAACCGCGTCAAAAAAACCGGCGGCTAAAAAATCCACCGCAAAAAAAACTACTACTAAAGCAAAACCAAAACCAAAAAAATAATAAGTAACCATAAATAAAGGGGGATACGGGGTAAAAATAAAACGTCGTTTCCTCCGAAAAAATCCGCTTTATTCTTCTTTTATATCTTCTACAAAGGGTAGTTCATTTTGCGATTCTGCCGTCATTGTCTGAGAAAGCAATTTATTAATAATTCTAGCGTTATCAAGCAGACTTGAAACCGATTGATTTTGATGAAGCCGCGAAATTACATGAGCGAACAGGCGAGAAATATTTACACTAACATACCATTCGCGTTTTACAACTTCTTCCTGATGCACAGCGTTAGTTCCGATTATCCTGTAAAAAAGACCTTCTTTGTACGCTTCGTCAAAATGCTCGATCGCGTTGCCGGAAAATAAAGGCAGGCTTATCGCGCAAATAATTCTGCGCGCGCCGTTTTCTTTTAATAATTTCATTCCTTTTATTAAAGTGCCGCCTGTACCAAGCATATCGTCCGCCATAAAAACTGTTTTATCCTGCACATTTCCCAAAAGGCGTATCTGTGAAATATTGGATTGACTCGCGTCTTTGCTTACTTTGGAATAATCTCTTTCTTTATATAAAAGCGCGAGAGGTTTTTTTAACGCGGAAGCGTAAAATTTATTTCTGTCAACAGCGCCTGTATCGGGAGAAACAACAACAAAATCGTCGTTTAAAATATTATCCATTTTAGTCAGAGCTTGTATTATCTGATAACTCGCGTGAAGATTTTCAAGACGCATTTTATTAAAAGCGTTGATTATATCTCTTGAATGAATATCAAGCGTGATAATATGATTTACACCAAGGCTTTCAAATATTTTTCCAATGCGGCTTGCCGTAAGCCCTTCCCTGCCTTTTGCCTTGTGTTGACGCGAATATGGATAATTTGGGATAACAAGGGTTATCCTTTCGGCTCCAGCCTGCTTTGCCGCGTCGATTGTCACAAAAATTGTCATTAAATGATCATTTGTAGAAAGATTGGTTTTTATGCCGCCGGAAAATTTTACAGGAAACCTGTTTTCCACATCCTGGAAGATGTAAACATCCTTGCCTCGGATTGATTCTTCTATTTCGGATTTTATTTCCCCGTTGGGAAAAAGCGTGAATTTGACAGGGACTTTTATATTTACACTGTTTATATTAATTCCGCTTTGGGATGATGTCCCTCTTACAGTAATTTTATTTATAAGGTCGATTTGTAAGGCAGACTGTACGGGATCGATAGCGTATTTTTTGGAAATACTGTCGATAACTTGTTTACGGCTATGACGGTATTTATGGCGTAAATGTTCAATTACTTCATCGGCAAAAACATCCCCGCCAGGGCAGGCAATGACGGCTAAATTCGCAGGGTTGAAGTATTTCATGGCTTAG